>JAOPZD010000254.1 GCA_025964295.1 Conexibacter sp. | reverse complement strand
CGCGGTGCGATCGCGCGGCGCGGCACGGCGACTCGCCGCGGCGGCCGCGACCGCAGCGCCCGACGCGACCCTGACCGTCGCCGAGGCCAGGGCCACGCCCGTCGACGTCCTCAACATCGCGCTCCCGCCCCGCGCCGCGAACGCCGCTGACGCCGACGTCGCCGAGTGCACCGGCCCGATCCACGCCGAGGCCCAGGCCACGAGCGTCCCGCCCGGCCCGGTCGCCGTCTCCGAGCCGCGGATCAGCGCGCCCGCGTCGGCGTCGGTGAGCGTGTAGGACCCGGCGCCGGCCGTCGAGATCGCCGCACAACGCGGGTTGCAGCGCCAGAACTCCAGGACCTTCGTGTCGATCTCCGTCGACCCGCTCCACGAGCCGGGCGTCAGCGTGACGGTCTTGCCGACGTCGGCGCGGCCGACGCCGGTCAGCCGCGGAGAGGCCATCAGGCCGGGCGGCGCAGGCGCGATCGGGGCGGTCACCGGCGTCGGCGCGCTGGTCGACCCATCCGGGTTGATCGCCGTGGTGACGACCCGCAGCCGCGACCGCGCGTCGGCCGTCTGCAGCCGGTAGAACTGGTTGCGCGCACCGACGATGTCGACGCAGCCGGTGCCGTCGGCGTCGCAGCGCTGCCACTGGTAGGCGTACCGCGTGTCCGCCGTCGAGCGCCAGGTGGAGCGCAGGACCTGGAGGGTCTGCGGCACCTGCAGCTTCCCGGTGATCGGGCCGGCGAGCACGAGCTCGGGCAGGACGGCCGCGACGACGCCCGTCGCCGGCGAGGTCGCCGTCGTGGTGCCCTCCGTATTGCCTGCGGTGACCGACGCGGCGATCGTGTGCCCGACGTCGGCTGACGTCAGCACGTAGTTGGCGCGTGTGGCGCCCGCGATCGGGCCGCAGCCCGAGACGCCGTCGGCGTCGCAGCGCACCCACTGGTAGGCGAAGCTCGTCGGGTCGTTGCCCCAGGTGCCGCGCGAGGCCTGGAGGTTCTGGGTCCGGGCGGCGATGCCGCTGACCGCCGGCGCCGCGACGCTCGACGGCACCGGCTGGGCGACGACGGTCGCCCCCGCGCTGTCGGTCGCCGACGACTGGCCCCACGACGTCACGTTCTCGTGGACGACCAGCGCGCGCCCCTTGTCGGCGACGGCCACCTTGTAGCTCTGCCCCGTCGCGCCGGCGATGTCGGCGCAGTTGGAGGTGCCGTCGAGGTCGCAGCGCCGCCACTGGTACTTCTCGCTGCGCGTCGGGACGCTCCACGTCGCGGGGAGCGCGCGCACGGTCTGGGCGACCTGCGCGGTCCCGCTGATCGCCGGCGCGCCCACCAGCGTCAACGCCCGTCCGGCGACGTCGCCGGTCAGCGTCGCGGCCACCGCGGTCGACGCGCCCGTGACGGTGCCCGTCACGCGGACGGCGATCGTGTGCCCGACGTCCTCGCCGACCAAGGTGTAGGTCTTGCCCGCGCCGATCGTCACGCAGCCGCCGATCGCCGTCGCGCCCGCCGGGCAGCGCAGCCACTGGTAGGTCAGCGTGGTGGTCGAGGGCGACCACGTGCCGCCGTCGATCGTGAGGGTCTCGGTGTCCTCCAGGGTGCCGGTCGGCGCCGCGATCGAGGAGGGCGGGATCGGCGGCGCGACGACCGCCGCGGTCGGCGCCGAGAAGCCGGCCGCGCTGCCGTCCGCGTTGGTCCCGGTCACCTTGGAGCGCACGGTCGTCCCCGCGTCGGCGGCGTCCACCACGTAGGTCTTGCTCGTCGCGCCGGCGATGTCAACGTAGCTGCCGGCCACCTTGCGCTGCCACTGGTAGACGTAGCTCGTCGCGGCCGGGTTCCAGCCGCCGTCGGTGGTCGTCAGCGTCTCCCCCACCTTCGCCGCGCCGGTGACGACCGGCGCGCCGGAGTTGCCGGGGAACGCGGCCTGGACCGTCGCGGTCTGGGCGGAGGCGGCGGTCGCGCTGCCGTCGACGTTGGTCGCGGTGACCATGACGCGCACGACCGCGTCGACGTCGGCGGCGACCAAGGTGTAGGACGGCGCGGTCGCGCCGGCGATGTCGGCGAAGCCCCCGCCCGAGCCGTCGTCGCGCTGCCACTGGTAGGTGAACGCCGCGCCCGCGGGCGACCACGTGCCGGCCGATGCGGTGAGCGTGAAGCCGCGCTTCGGGGTCCCGGCGATGCCCGGCGTGCCGAGGTCGACCGGCGGGTCGGTGGCGACGTTCGCGGTCGCGGCCGAGGCGGCGGTGGCCGTCCCGAAGGCGTTGGTCGCCGAGACGACGACGCGCAGCGGGAGGCCGAGGTCGGCGCCGACCGGCGTGTAGGCGGTGCCGGTCGCGCCGGCGATGTCGGCGTAGCCCGAGCCGTCGTCGCTCTGCCACTGGAAGGCGAACGTCGTGGCCGTCGGGCTCCACGTGCCCGCGGTGACGGCCAGCGGGCGGCCGCGCTTGGGCGTCCCGCTGATGACCGGTGCGACGCTGCTCACCGGCCGGCCGGTCGTGACCGGACCGACCGTGGCGGTGATGGCCGCCGTCGAGGCATAGGGGTTGGTCGCGGTGACCTTCGCGCGCAGGTCGGCGCCGACGTCGGCGGGCAGCGTCGTGTAGGTCGAGGCCGTGGCGCCGGCGATGTCGGCGAAGCCGCCGCCCGAGCCGTCGTCGCGCTGCCACTGGTAGGCGTAGCTCGTGCCGGCGGGCGACCATGTGCCCCGCGTGGCGGTGAGCGTCCGGCCGCCGACGAGGCTCCCGCTGATGGCCGGCGCGACGGTGTTGACCGGCGTCGCGGCGAGCACGGGCCCGATGGCGAGCGCGTCCGCCGTCCCGGTCCCGGCCAGGTTGGTCGCGACGACGTGCACGCGGAGCTGCGCGCCGACGTCGGTCGGCGTCAAGGTGTAGGTCGTGCCGGTCGCGCCGGCGATGTCGGCGAAGCCGCCGCCCGAGCCGTCGTCGCGCTGCCACTGGTAGGTCACGCTCGTGGCCGACGGGTTCCATGAGCCCGAGCTCGCCGAGAGCGTCTGACCGCGGATCGTCTGGCCGGCGACCGTGGGCGCGGCGATCGAGACGGGCGGCCCGCTGGTCAGCGAGGCGCTGTCGGCCAGGAAGGAGGCGCCGAGGTCGACGGGCCCATCGGCCCGCGCCGCGACAGGGGCCAGCGACACGGCCACGAGGGCGAGCAGGCAGAGCAGGGCACCGGACGACCGCCGCACTCCCCTTCCAACGGCATCCGCCCCGGCCGACCGCAGCCGCGTGGACGCATGGCCGAGGGCTACAGGCGAAGGACCATGCGCTCGGTCCGGCCCAGGCGCAGCTCGTCGCCGTCGGCGAGGATCGCCCGCCCGACGCGCCGGCCGTTGACCCACGTGCCGTGCGTCGAGGTGCGGTCGACGATCAGCCACCCGTTCTCGACCCGCTGCAGGGCCGCGTGTCGCCGGGAGACCGTAGGCTCCAGGAAACGGACGTCGCTGGCGCGCGAGCGGCCGAGGAGGAGCTGGGCGCCGGGCGGGACCTGGGGCAGGACGAGGACCGGGACGCCGGCGGTGCGGCGGCCGCGACCGGGGGCCGCCGCCAGCGTGCGCAGCCGGTCGACGTGGCGCCTCATCGGCTCTGGAACGGAGACCGCGCAGGATCGTGACGTTTCGCGACAGACGCGGCACACCCCCGTCCATAGCGTCACGCCCGTGTCCACCGATCCCCGCCAGCACCTCGGCCGCCTCGGCGAGCAGCTCGCCGCCGAGCACCTGGAGCGCCTCGGCTACGCGATCGTCTGCCGCAACCACCGCACGCGCTTCGGCGAGATCGACGTCATCGCCACCGACCACACCACCTTGGTCTTCTGCGAGGTCAAGACGCGACGGGGCCGCGGTGAGCCGTGGGACGCGCTGCACGAGGCCAAGCGCGCCCAGGTCCGGCGCATGGCGCGGGCCTACCTGACCGAGGCGCCGGACCGGCCGCGGGCGCGGCTGCTGCGCTTCGACGCGATCGGCGTGGTCGTCAACGCGCGTGGGCGGCTGACGCGGCTCGACCACGTGGAGAACGCGTTTTGAGCCGGGCCGGGCGGGGCCTAGGCGCCGGCGGCGTGCGCGCGCAGCCACTCCAGCGCGGAGGGTGCGGAGCGCAGGATCGAGAGGTGACCGTCCTCGGGCGCCAGGCGCAGCTCGGCGCCGGCGATGTGGCGCGCCAGCCAGGCGCTGTGGGCCGGCGGGACGATGCGGTCGCGATCGCCGTGCAGCAGGAGGGTGGGCGCGGTGACGGCGGCGGGATCGAAGCCCCAGGGCGTGACGTAGGCGAGGTCGTCGTCGATCAGCGCGGCGGGGCCGTCGGCGACCGCCGGGCCGACGACGTCGCCGAGCCAGCCCCAGTCGCCGTCGAGCGCGGCGAGGTCGGCCGGGGTGAGCTCCGGGTCGTACTCGGCGTCGGAGGCCTCGTAGGCCTCCTTGGCCGCGCGGCCCTCGGCGGCGGCGCGCAGCGAGGCGACGCCGGAGGCGGCCATGCCGGCGAACCAGTCGAGGCCTTCGGCGTCGAATGGCGCCAAGCCGGCCGCGCTGACGACGCCGGCCACGCGGTCGCCCAGCAGGGCGG
>JAOPZD010000184.1 GCA_025964295.1 Conexibacter sp. | reverse complement strand
GCCGACGAGCAGGGCCTCGGCAAGACCGTGCAGGCGCTCGCCGCGCTAGAGGCCGACGACGCCTACCCGGCGATCGTCGTCTGCCCCGCGTCGCTGAAGCTCAACTGGCTGCGCGAGACCAGCAAGTGGCTGCCGCACCGCAGCATCGAGGTCGTCGAGGGCGGCGTCGCGGTCCCCAAGACCGGCGACATCACGATCATCAACTACGAGGTCGTCGGCAAGCACTACGAGACGCTCGCGCGCCTGCGGCCCAAGGCCGTCGTCGTCGACGAGTCGCACTACTGCAAGAACCCGCGCGCCAAGCGCACGCAGGCGGTGCGCCGCCTCGCCGAGGCCGTGCAGCGCGGCGGGCTGCGCGTGGCGCTGACCGGCACGCCGGTGCTCAACCACGCCGAGGAGCTGATCTCCCAGCTGCGGATCATCGGCCGCCTCGACGAGTTCGGCTCCGGCGCGCGCTTCAGCCGCCAGTTCCAGGGCGTGCTGACCGAGGAGCGCCTGCACTGGCACCTGCGCCGCTCGTGCTTCGTGCGGCGCCTGAAGAGCGAGGTGCTGCCGCAGCTGCCGGCCAAGCGCCGGACGATCGTGCCGGTGTCGCTGGACAACGAGCGCGAGTACCGCGTCGCCGAGCGCGACGTGGTCGAGTGGCTGCGCTCCCAGCCACTGGAGCTCTCGGACCTCAACTCGAAGATCGCCGCGACGCTGCGCGCCGAGCGCCTGGCCCAGCTCGGCGCCCTGCAGCGCCTCGCCGCGCGCGGCAAGCTCAACGCGGCGCTGGCGTGGATCCACGACTTCCTGGCCTCCGGCGAGCCGCTGGTCGTCTTCGCCCGCCACCGCGAGGTCCAGGAGGCGGTGCTCGAGCGCTTCCCCGACGCGCTGCACCTCTTCGGCCGCGACAAGCTCGAGGCCCGCGAGGAGTCCGTCCGCCAGTTCCAGGAGCCCGACGGGCCGCAGCTGATCGTCTGCGCCACCCGTGTGGCCTCCCAGGGCATCACGCTGACCCGGGCGTCCAACGTCGCGTTCCTCGAGCTCGAATGGACGCCCGCGATGCACGACCAGGCCGAGGACCGCTGCCACCGCATCGGCCAGCACGACGCCGTGACCGCCTGGTACCTCCTGGCCGCCAACACCATCGACGAGACGATGGCCGCGCTCATCGAGCGCAAGCGCGGCGTCATCGCGGCCGTCACCGACGGCAAGAGCATGGACGACGAGAACGTCGTCGCGGGCACGATCCGCGCCCTGCGCGGCGAGGAGCCCTACCGTCACCTGCGCCCGGTCGCCTAGCGGCCGGGCGGGCGGCTCAGGCGGGCGCCGCCGCCTTCTGCGCCAGCCGCTCGGGCGTCACGTGCACGACGTCCCACGCCAGACCGGTCCGCTCCAGGGCGCGGATGACCAGCGCGGAGGGGTCGAACTGCCAGCGGCTCAGCCCGTGGCGCGCCGAGGTCGGGAAGGCGTGGTGGTTGTTGTGCCACGACTCGCCGAAGGTGAACGGCGCCAGCCACCAGACGTTGCGCGACTCGTCGGGCGTGTCGAAGCCGCGGCGCCCGGTGAAGTGGCAGATCGAGTTGATCGAGTAGGTCACGTGGTGGACGACGAGCATCCGCACGCCGCCGCCCCACAGCAGCCCGGTCAGCCCGGCGTGCAGCGAGCCGCCCAGCGCCCAGCCGGCCAGGAAGCAGAGCGCGAGGCCGCCGAGCGCCCAGACGAGGAACAGCCGGTCGATGGTCATCATCATCGGCTCGGCCCGCAGGTCGCGTGCGTAGCGCTCCTTGGCCCCGCGATGGGTGTGGATGAACAGCCAGCCGACGTGGGCGTGGAACAGGCCGCGCAGCGCCCCGGAGAACCCGTGGCCGTGCTCGACGTGCGGGCTGTGCGGGTCGCCGACCTGGTCGGAGAAGTCGTGGTGCTTGCGGTGGTCGGCGACCCAGGCGGTCACCGGACCCTCGATCGCGGCGCTGCCCAGGATCGCCAGCGCGGCCCGGACGGGCTTGCTCGTCTTGAAGCTGCGGTGCGTGAACAGGCGGTGGAAGCCGACCGTCACGCCCAGCCCCGTCAGGACGTAGGCGACGACGAAGATCACCACGTCGCTCCACCGCAGCAGGCCCTGCCACGAGTGCCAGGCCGCGTAGGCGAGGGCGAAGAACGGCACCACGGTGACCGTCCCGGTCGCGAGCCGATCGAGCCATTCGCGCTCGACGGGCTGGACGAGATCCGGCGCCGCCGGGTCGATCGCGGGCGCTGCTTCGGGGTCCCTGACGGCCTCGGGCATCGGGCGAGTCTAGACAGCTTGGCTAAGTTGCGGTGCATGGCCTTTTCCCGTCCCGCTCCGCTCCGCGAGGAGCTGCAGCGTGCGATCCCCGACCGCCCCTTCGAGGTGGCGTTCTGGGATGGCAGCACGCTCCCGCCCACCAACGGCGCTTCCCAGACCACCTTCCGGATCAAGTCGCCCGTCGCGCTGGCCCATGCGCTGCGCGCGCCGGGACAGCTCGGCATCGGCCGCGCCTACGTCTCCGGCGCGCTGGACGTCGATGACCTCGACGCCACGCTCGAGTTGCTCGACGCCTGGCAGCCGCCGCCGCTGGACGCCCGGCAGAAGGCGCGCCTGGCCGCCGCCGCGGTCCGCTCGACCGGGCTGATCGCGCCGCCCAAGCCGCCGGCCGCCGAGCTGCGCCCCCGCGGGCGCCGCCACAGCATCCTGCGCGACAAGGCCGCGGTCCGCCACCACTACGACGTCTCCAACGAGTACTTCGCGCTGTTCCTCGACGACTCGATGACGTACTCCTGCGCGATCTTCTCGAGGGGTGCCCAGTCTCTTGAAGAAGCGCAGTGGACGAAGCGCGAGCTGATCTGCACCAAGCTCGGCCTCAAGGAGGGCGAGCGCGTCCTGGACGTCGGCTGCGGCTGGGGCGCCTTCGCCGTCCACGCCGCCGTCGAGCACGGCGTCCACGTCACCGGCATCACGCTCAGCGAGCCGCAGGCCCAGAAGGCCCGCGCGCGCGCCGAGGAGGCCGGCGTCGCCGACCGCGTCGAGATCAAGGTGATGGACTGGCGCGAGCTGCACGCCGCGCCGTTTGACGCGATCTCCTCGATCGGCATGGTCGAGCACGTCGGCTCGGGCAACATCGACAACTACGCCCACGCGCTGCAGCAGTTCCTCAAGCCCGGCGGCCGCCTGCTCAACCACGGCATCGCGCGCCTGCGCCACACCGACCCCGAGGCGGGGCCGTTATCGGAGCGCTTCGTCTTCCCCGACGCCGCGCCGCTGCACCTGTCGCGGATCGCGTTCGCGATGGAGGGCGCCGGCCTGGAGGTCACGCACGTCGAGGGCTTCCGCATGGACTACGCCGAGACGCTCAAGCACTGGTCGGACAAGTTCGACTCCAACCTCGACGAGGCGATCCGGCTCGGCGGCGAGGAGCGCGTGCGCGTCTGGCGCCTCTACCTGCGCGCGGCGCGGCGCGGGTTCGAGACGGGGTTCCTGTCCGTCTTCCAGGTCCTCGCGACCCGGAGCTGATGGCGCGTTGGGCGGGGCTGGCGGCGGCGACGGTCGCCGCCGGCCTCGCGCTCGACGCGCTCTCGCTCCCCTCGCCGTTCCTGTTCGGGGCGCTGCTGCTCGGGCTCGTCGTGGCGCTCGCGCGCCCGGGCTCGCTCGCGATCCCCGACCCGCTCTTCGGCGCCGCGCAGGCCGCGGTCGGCGTCGCGCTCGGCGCCTACCTGCAGTCCTCGTCGCTGCGCGCGCTGGGCGACGACTGGCTGCCGGTGACGCTCGTGAGCGCCGCGACGCTGGCGGTCTCGCTCGGCGCCGGGATCGTCACCGCGCGGGTGACCGAGGTCGACCGCGCAACCGCCGCGCTGGGCATGGTCGCCGGCGGGGCGTCGGGCATCGTGACGATGGCGCGCGAGCTCGGCGGCGACGACCGCCTCGTGGCGTTCATGCAGTACGTGCGCGTGCTCGTCGTCGTCCTGCTCACGCCGATCCTCGTCGCGGTCGCGTTCCCCGGCCACGGCGGCGGGACCGCCGCGACGGCGGGCGTCCCGGTGATCGGCGACGCGCGCGACTGGCTCGTGACGATCGGCCTGGCGATCGCGGGCACCGGGCTGGGCCGCCTCGTCCGCCTGCCCGCGGGCACGCTGCTGGGCCCGATGATCCTCGCCGGCGCGGTGACGCTGACCGCGCCCGCGGGCTGGTTCGTGGTGCCGTCGCTGATCCAGGACGCCGCGTTCGCGGTCATCGGCCTGCAGGTCGGCCTGCGCTTCACGGTCGAGACCGTGCGCCAGACCGGCCGCCTGCTGACCCCGGTGCTGGTCAGCGTCGCGGTCCTGCTCGTCGCGTGCTTCGGCCTGGCGATCATCCTCGACGCGACTACGTCGGTCTCGCTGCTGGACGCCTACCTCGCCACGACGCCCGGCGGCCTCTACGCCGTCCTCGCCGCCGCGGTCGGCGCCGGGGCCAACACCACGTTCATCGTCGCGGTCCAGGGGCTGCGCGTCGTCGTCATGGTGCTGCTCGCGCCGCTGGCCGTCCGCCGGCTGATCGCGCGCGAGATTTAGATGTCGTTCCTGAGGACGTTGTTCCTGGCGTGAGGGAGGTGCATCCGGAGTGTCGGTGGCGTCCCGCGCCGGGGCGATTCGGGCCCGAAGAGATCTCGATGGCATCTGACCCGCGCATATGACGGGTCAGATGCCATCGATCGCACCGAACCCGCGATATGCGCGGGTTAGGTGCGATCGAGTGGCGCTTCGGCCCCGAACCACCCGCCCCGCGCCGCCAAGGCGGCCGAGCCACACCGCAGGCGGGGGCGTCGCCTCAAAGGCTCTCGCCGTCATTGCCGACAGACCACGCCGCGCACCACCATCGACGCTCCGCACCGGACGCCGCCAACGCCAGACGCACTCTCCGCCGTCCTCCCGGTCTAGAGATCTAGACCACCGTGATCGCCACGCCGCGCAGCGGCACCGGCGAGGTCTGCATCACCGACGTCGTCGTCTGGCCGAAGACCGTGAAGCGGTCGATGACGTCCTCGAGGTGCTCGACGTCCCGGACGTGGGCCTTCAGGAAGAAGCAGTCCTCACCCGTGATGCGGTGGCACTCGACGACCTCGGGCGTCGCGCGGGCCAGGTCGGCGACCTTGGCCAGCTGGCGCGGCGCGGGCCGGATCCGGACGATCGCGCTCAGCGCGTAGCCCAGCGCGCGCGGATCGACGTCGGTGCGGAAGCCGCGGA
The DNA here is from genome assembly GCA_025964295.1 of Conexibacter sp. The sequence continues at coordinate 482 of JAOPZD010000184.1, read as the reverse complement.
TGACGCCCTCGTCGGTCAGCCGCCGCACGCGCTCGCCGACCGCCGGCGGGGAGAGGCCGACGCGGCGGCCCAGCTCGGCGAGCGTCAGCCGCGCGTCGGCCTGCAGCTCGATCAACAGGCGCCGATCCGTCTCGTCGAGGTCAACGACGGTGGAGGGAGCTCCTGGCCTTTGGATCGCAACCATGGGAGCCAAGGTACCGTCGATCGACCCTTCCGGCCAGCCCGGCGCCACGGCATCGTCTCCGGGCACGATGCGCTTCTTCGGCGTCTCCGCCGTCTTCCACTACCTCGGTCCCGCGTTCGCGGTCCTGCTCTTCGCCCGCGTCGACGTCCTCGGCGTCGCGTGGCTGCGCATCGCGGTGGCCGCGCTGGTCTTCGCCGCCTGGCGGCGCCCGTGGCGCACCGTGCGGCCGAGCGGCCTGCTCGCCGCCTGGGGCGGCTGCCTGGCGCTGATGAACTGCTGCTTCTACCTGGCGATCGAC
>JAOPZD010000178.1 GCA_025964295.1 Conexibacter sp. | reverse complement strand
CTTCCTCGACGAGCGCGGGCCGATCAGGGGAGTCGGTCCGATCTCCGTCGACCCGCAGGCGCAGGGAACGGGCGTCGGGCGCGAGCTGATGGAGGCGGCACTCAAGCGCGGCGAGGGAGCGAGAGGGATGCGCCTCCTCCAGGACTCCTTCAACGTACAGTCGCTGTCGCTGTATGCGTCGCTTGGGTTCGACGTCAAGGAGCCGGCGGTTGTGGTGAGCGGGCGGCCTCGCAGCGCCCCGGCCGCGGGCATCGACGTGCGCCCGCTCCAGGAAGACGATGTGAAGACGTGCGAGAGGCTCTGCCTGAGAGTCCACGGCTTCGAGCGGACAAACGAGTTGCGCGACGCCCTGCACCGAGGCTGTCGCGTAAGTCGTCGGCGTCGAGCGGGGATGCAGCGCGGCTGGCGGCCGGCGGCGCCCGTCGCCGCCGTTAGGCCGCGGCCAGTTGATGGCGGTGAAGCTTCAGCAGGTTGTGCGTTGCGGCGATCAGGCGCCATTCGGTCCGAACGGCGCTCCGACCTCGTCGGTGGAAGCGATCTAGGCGCCGGTTGAACTTGGTCTGGGCGAACACCGGCTCGATGAGTTGTTGTCGCTGTCGGTAGAGCTCGGTGCCGCGGTCGGTGTCCAGCACCCGGCGCATGAACGCGTAAAGCCCGCCGTCCCAGCCTGGCCTGGGGGCCTTGCGGCGGCTGGAGTCCGGCGGGATCAGGACCTGGATGCCGTCGGCAACGATGCGCTGCATCTGGTCTTGGTGCCAGTAGCCAGCGTCGGCGAGCACGACCTCGGGCGTGTCGCGGACGCCAGCCGCGCGAAGCTCGCTGCGGGCGGCATCGAGGATCGGTTCGAGGTGGCCGAAGTCGGGCGAGGCGACGCTGATCTCGGCGGCGATGACAATCTGCTGCTCGTTGGTGGCGGCCTGGGCGTTGTAGCCCTACAGCCAGCCGCGCATGCCCTTGACCAACCGTGAGTCCAAGTCGGTGGTGTTGATCGTGCCCTGCGGAGTCTCCGGCACCGTGTAGGGCTTAGGCGTCGTGTTCTTGCCCAGCCGTCGGCCGTTCTTCATCACCCCCCGCGCGCGGTAGTTCTCATAGGCCTTGTTGGCCTGACACTCGCTGAACAGCTCCTCCTCGAGGCGGCGCTTGGCCTCCTTGAGGCGCTTGGGACGCGAGCGCTCAATCGGCCGCGCCTCGTGGGCGCGCTGGTCATCGAGGCGGCGCTTGGCCTCGCGCAGCCAGCCACGACGGCCCTGGGCGGTCGCCAGCTCGGGCGGCAGCTCATCGCCGCGCGCCTCGCCGTAGAGCTCATCCTCGGCGGCGTCGACCGCCTTGGCCTCCTCGATGATCTCTCGCGCGAGCTGCTCGTAGTCGCGCGTGGCGTCGCGGCTGGCGTTGGCCGCGACCTTGGTGCCATCGATCGCGACGACCCCGACCTTGGCCAGCCCGGCCTCCGCGCAGAGGCCAAGCACGGCGCCAAACAGCCCGGACAGCGCCCGCTCGTGGCGCTGCACGAACCGAGCGATGGTCGCGTGATCGGGACTGGCTTGCGCCGCGATCACGCGGAAGGCGATGTCCTCTTCGCAGGCCCGCTCGATCGCCCGCACCGACCGCACCCCGCGAGAATACGCGTACAACAACAAGGCGACCATCATCGACGGCTCATAGGCCGGCCGGCAGCGCCCGTCCTCGCGATAGGCCCCATAGAACTCCGCCAGATCCATCGCCGCGACCGCGTCCAGAACGAACCACGCCAGATGCCCTTGAGGCAACCAGTCACGCACGTCCGGCGGCATCAGAAACGACTGCTCACGATCACACGCGATAAAGCTCTGCGCCATGCCCGAGATGGTCTTAAACGCCCCGGACACCACGCCGACTTACGCGACAGCCTCGCTCGGATGTGCGTCTCACGGGTACGAGCCAGCGGGTGGGCTACTCCCTCCTGTTGCGCGCGTTCTTGTTCATCGCAGCCAAGTTCGACAAGCGTCTCCCCGACCTTCGGTGGCGAGAGCATGCAGCGATGCAGAGAGCGTCGCGACGGCGCGTGGCGCAGCGCGAGACCGCGACCGAGCAACGCCAGGCCGCCACGGGCCGAGCGGCGTTCTGGATCTGCCTGCTCGCCGCCGTGGCCTTGGCTATGCGTGGTACATGGTGGCCGGCGCTGGTCGTCGCGGGATGGTGGCTGGTCGGCCTCGGCTACTTCACCTGGAAGGTGGCGCCCATGTACCGACGGGGACGGGGCACGCAAAGCTAAGACGACGACGTGCCCTATTGGTGCTTCTCCTTGTCGCGCAAAGCAAAAGTCGACCAGCCGGCTATCGCTTCTCGTCCGGAGGAGAAGCGCGGCCGACGCAGGCCGCTCAATCGAACGTTGTCCCGATGGCTCTGTTCCAGTCGGCGTTCGTGACCAGGGCGTGTGGAACGCCCAGCGTGTCCAGCGTCTCTCGGATTGTGAAGACCTCGTCCCGCACGGCTACGAGCCGGTCCGGCTCGCCAGGGTGGTGGCGAGCAGCATCGGTCGTGGCGGCCAGATGTCGGACTTGGTCGCTGAGATGGGCCAGCAGCGATTCGCGCTCGTGCTGCGGCATTGGTCGAGCGTACGCGCCCTCGCCGCTGTCGCGGAGGGCCTCGCCGTCGGTGCCCGGCGTCCGGTGCTCGCGGGCGGCGGTCGAGGATCCGAGGGCTACTGGTCGGTGTCCGTGGGGGCGCCCTCCTCTTCGTCATCCAACCCGGGCCCGCCCAGCAGCCGCGATCCGGCTTGTTAGTCGTGCTTGAATCTCCAGCGGTAGCCGAGGCTTGGGAGTTGGACGGTGCGGTGCTCGATGGGAAGGTGCGCCACGGATGGCGGGGCAGCCGTGCCTGGACTGCGCGCACTCCGTCGGGGACGACGAGGGTGATGCCTCCCGGTGATGTTCCGACTGCGATGCCGAGTGCGGCGGCCTGGTCGACGGTCGAGCAACCTGCGCCCAGGGCCGTCGGCGATGGCGACGCAGACGTAGCCGCGCCCGGGCAGCAGCAACACCCGTCGCGGATGCAAGTCATCGTCGTCGTGCGGCGCGTTGTGGCGCATCCCCAGTTCACCGCGGTCGACGACGAATATCCCCGCCGCGACTCTGACGGCGTTCAGCTACTGCGTGCACGATGTCTCGCTGCTGTGCGACCGGACCTTGTCGCTAGCACGCTCGATCACGCTCGTACCGAAACACCCAGACGCTACGGACGAAGTGCCAGAGTGCGCTCGGCGATCACGACCCGCTCACGATTGGGCCTGAGGTCGGGTCTTGTAAAACGAATGATGAGCTTGACGCGCTGCGCTCGGGGCGCCTGGCGGAACAGTCGTCTGGCTGCCGTGCGCAGGGGCGCGGTGACGGTCCGGGCGCCGTGTCCGCGGAACTTGACACGGATCTGCGCGAGCGGCTCGGCGCGAGCGCCCCTGGGGTTGGTAATACCTGCGCGGAGCGCGAGTGTCCAGATCCCGCGCGTCAGGCCGTGTGCGACCGCCCTGAGGCGCCCCGCCCGTGCGAGAGCACGCATTCCCGTCCGTTCGAGCCTCTGCGCGGCCGTCGCCGCGTCACGTTCAACGGCCGGCGCGATCGCATCGCGCGAGAGGACCCGAGGCGCACTTGCCGCTTTCGCGGCGCAGTCCGGCGGCGCCGGTCGTGACATCGCCTCTAAGAAGGCCGCTTCGTAGCCGCAGCGTTGGCCGTCGGCATTCGGGTGGAACGAATATGCCTGGTTCTTCGGGTCGATGGTGTTGATCCACGATCCGAGGGTGCAGAGTTCGTGGCCTGCGAACTTCAATGACACATTCACCGGCTTCACGTCGATCTTGTCAGCCTGAACCTGATCGACCGCGTTCAGGATCGCCGTGTTCGTTTGTTCGATTCGGCGATTGGCGGACTTCATGAAATGGCCATCGAGATACCAAAAAAAGGCGCCGGGGATGTACTGGGGCCTTATCAGACACCCCTGGATCTCCTCGGTGGTGAAGAGCTTCGGGTAGGTGCCCACGTAGATCGTTGCTTTCTTCGCCTTGTCGTGGATGCCGCGAATCACGTCTTCGATCGAATGGATCTTCTGCCCGTCAGGTGTCTTCTTGTCCTTCGCCGTCCCTCCAAGCGCGTCGATACGCCCTGATGCCTCCTCAAGGAGCGGGCGGCAGGTCGGCGCCTGCCCAGTAATGGCCTGCAGGATCGTCGTCGGATTCAAGCCGAGCACGCAGGACGTCATCACCTGCGGGAAGCCGACGTCGTTGCCGCCGATCGTGATCGTCACAACCTTTGTGTTGTCCCACGTCGAGCCGCCGCCCGCTTCGAGTTGCGCCGGCTCGGGCCATTTGTGCCCCGTCGCCCAGAGGTCGTCGGTGTACGCGCCGCTGCACGCGCGAGACACGAAGGGGGTGAGGCCGGGAACATCTTGGCTGAGGAGGACCGGGTACGCGCGGTCCGACCGGTGGCACTGGTTGCTTGGCATCCAAGTTTTGGGCTCAAACCCCTCAACGCCCTCACCCGCCGAGAACGAGTCCCCGAGCGCGACGTAGTTTGGCGGCGGCGTCGGCTTGGGCTCGCCGGGCGTCGGCTTGGGCTCGCCGGGCTTGGGCTTGCCGGGGTTCGGCTTGGGCTTGCCGGGGTTCGGCTTGGGCTTCGGGGCGGTGACGTGAAAGATCGCGATTTCGGTATGCCGCGGCCGTGCCGTTGGGTTTGGGTCTTTAGGGGTCACCACGCGAGCGAAGGCGATGTAGCTGCCGGGCTTGGCGTCTTTGGGCACACTTCCTTTCGCGCTGTAGGTGGAACTGCCGGGCGCGAGCGTCACATCCTGGGTGCCGCCATAAACCACGACGCTGGGGTTTCCCAACTCCCATGCGCGGAAGGAAAGCGCGGCGTTGAACGGCGCGGTGCCGACGTTGTTGATCTGCGCCACATAAAGGATCTCGTCGCCCGGGCCGAAATCGGTCTTGTCGTTGCCGTCCGCACCCTTCGTCCAGACCCGTTCGGTGACCGGCACGTCAGGAGGCGTGGTTGTCGTAGGGCCTGTGGTCGGTCCGGTGGTGGTAGTCGGTCCGGTGGTGGTCGGTCCGGTGGTGGTAGTCGGTCCGGTGGTGGTAGTCGGTCCGGTGGTGGTCGGTCCGGTGGTGGTCGGTCCGGTGGTGGTCGGTCCGCTGGTCGTGGGCGGTCCGGTGGTGGTCGGTCCGCTGGTCGTGGGCGGCGCCGTGGTGGTAGTCGGCGCCGTGGTGGTAGTCGGCGCTGTGGGGGTCTGAGCGCCCACGTGACCATCCGGGATCGCAGCAGCAGCAAAGGCACCGCCGAGCGCGACAGGCAAAAGGAGCCATATGCGCGCGCGAATGAACCGCGCGAAGATCGCTCGTGCAAACCGCATGGGGCTGCCCCCAGGACTGGCACAACAGCCAACGGACGCACCGCGGCTGATTTCTAAGACGCGCCAACGGACGCGCCGCCCTGACCATTAAGACTCGCGGCTAGCACTGTCGGGGTCAAGACGGCAGCGCAGGTCCAGGTTTCTGTTAGTAGCCATGCAGACATCTGCTGTAGCTATCCGGCAGGTAATGAAAGTTCGCGCGCATCGAGCGACTGACGCGTCGCAAGCAATCGCCCTCCACGGCCCGGCCTGGGACGCCGTATAGGAGCGAGAGGACGGTCGGATGTCTCAGAGAAGGACGGTCAGCCACGACGACCAGCGTCGGGCTCGCGCTCGCGCGGTGGTCGCGTCGGCGATCAGCACGTCTCAGCCCGGTTCTTCGAGGCGGTCGTGGACGAACCGCGTGCCGTTCATCGACTCGATCACCCCGCGAACGGGCGAGCCCGACATCGAGGCGCGCGCCGCCAGCCCGCGCAACCCGTCCGCATCCGGTGGCGAGGCCCCCTCATTGACGATCTCACCCGCCGGCGACACCAGGCACACGTCGACCTTGCGGCGACTCAGATCCAATCCAGCGCGCAACATGAACACGGGCCTCCTTGGACTCGCTTCTCGGTGACACGTCCAGCGTCTCACCGAGGAGGCCCTCCTTCATCGCAGTCCGAAGCGACAGCCAAGCGATCGCCATTCGAGGCGCTCCCTCACCGTAGTCAGCAAGAGCAGCGGTTGTGTCGAACCGAAGAGCACGGCGAGCAGCGCCACTGCTGGGACGGCCACTGCTGGGACGGAGCGTCGATGATGCGGTAGTCCTGTCGGGACACCAAGACGGATGCATATGACCGCCGACGACCAGCAGCGCCGCTAGCCGATATGAACGAGTACGACCGAAACTTCTGGGAAGAGCGCTGGTCGCAGGCCGTGCGCGCGCACGGGGATCGCGTCGCGCAGCGGCTCCCGAACGCCCATCTGACCGCCGAGATCGGTGACCTGCGTCCCGGACGCGCTCTCGATGCGGGCTGCGGCCACGGGTCCGACACGCTCTGGCTCGCTGCGAGCGGATGGCACGTGACCGCGGTTGACTTCGCCGCGACGGCCTTGGCTTATGCCCGGTCGACGGCCGAGGCCATAGGACCGGACGTTGCCAAGCGCGTCGACTGGGTCGAGGCCGATCTTGCGACCTGGACGCCTCAGCGGGACGAGTACGACCTGGTGGTCTGCCTGTATGTCCACGCGGCGGGATCGGTTGAGGAGATGGTGCAGCGGATGGCGACAGGGGTCGCTCGCGGCGGGACCCTGTTCCTGGTTGGCCATCGCCCGATCGACCCGGCCACCGGAGCCGTGACGGCCGCGGCCGGGCAGGTGCAGATCTCTGTCGAGGCCGCGCTCGCCGCCCTCGATCCGGGCCAGTGGCAGCCGATCGTCGCCGATGAGCGTCCGCGGCCGATGGCCGGTACCGGCGTCGAGGCCGTGATCCGAGCGCGACGCCGCTCCTGACAACCGAGCAGCTCAGCAGCGAGCCGCCGGGCCCGCCCGGCGCTGTCGCTTTCCATGCAGCGAGCGGCCCGCTGCTGTTCGTCGTCCGAAGCAGCAGCGGGCGACAGCGACCTGTGTCGGTCTTATTCCCCTACTAGCGACTATGAGCGCGCAGCGCTGATCGCGGCGACGGCGTCGTCCCGTGCGGACGTGTCACTGGACCAGAAGGTCGTGGTGCGGGTCGGGACGACGCCCAATACGAGCGGCTTGCAACCGCGGGCCAGGATCTGGAGCCGCGGTGACCCGTCGAGATACCCGCTCACATCGTCAATGTCGGACAGCGGGATTTCCTTGGCTCGGCCGAGTCCGACCAAGGGCCTGAACAGGACCGCCTCGTCGGTGAGTACCAGCGTTCCGCCCACCAGGCTCAAGCGCCCGAAGAACGACGAGCCACGCGAGAAGGGAATACCGGCGATCCACTCCCGTGTAGACCGAGCGGCGTGCACGGCTACAGCGTTCCCTCGCTGCCGCTTTTCATGCTCAGCGCCACTGTCGAACCTCGTCCAAGGCGACAGCCGCGGCGGCTAGAGCTCGGGGCCTCGCGAGCCGCGCTTGGTCGCGCATGTCCGGTAGGTGCGGGTCCCGGTGACGGTGCGGCCGTCGCTTGCCGTCGCGGTGATCGACGTCCACAGCGCTAGTGCGACGCAGCCGGTCCGTCGCTAGCGCTTGTGCCTCAAAGGAGCAGTCGGGAGTTTGTCCTACGGCCCGCGTTTGCCCTTTGCCCTCCTGGGGGCGACGGCGCGATGCGCCGCCGAGGCTGAGCCCGATCGGGCGGCCGACACGGGACGCCGGTCATGGGCAGGCCGTCACTCACCGCGCGCTGTCATCGCGCCGAGCCGGTGCAGCGCCACTTCGGTCGGCGATCCCTGGTCCGGGGTGGCCAGCAGAAGCGTCAGGCCTGGGTCTGCTCGCAGTTCCGCTGCCTCGAAGACGAGATCGAGGTCG
>JAOPZD010000176.1 GCA_025964295.1 Conexibacter sp. | reverse complement strand
AGGAGTTCCACACGATCGTCGCGCGCGGGATCGCGGCGTCGCCGATCGGGCAGGTGCTCGTCGACCAGTCCGTCCTGGGCTGGGGCGAGTTCGAGCTCGAGGTCATGCGCGACCACAACGACAACGTGGTCATCGTCTGCTCGATCGAGAACATCGACCCGATGGGCGTGCACACCGGCGACTCGGTCACGGTCGCCCCGCAGCAGACGCTCACCGACCGCCTCTACAACAAGCTGCGCGACCAGGCGATGGCCTGCATCCGCGCGGTCGGCGTCGAGACCGGCGGGTCCAACGTCCAGTTCGCGGTCAACCCGACGACCGAGGAGATCCTCGTCATCGAGATGAACCCGCGCGTGTCGCGCTCCTCGGCGCTGGCCTCCAAGGCGACCGGCTTCCCGATCGCCAAGATCGCCGCCCGGCTGGCGGTGGGCTACTCGCTGGAGGAGATCCCCAACGACATCACCAAGGTCACGCCGGCGAGCTTCGAGCCGGCGATCGACTACGTGGTGGTCAAGTGGCCGCGCTTCGCCTTCGAGAAGTTCTCCGGCGCCAACGCCGAGCTGTCGACGCACATGAAGTCCGTCGGCGAGGCGATGGCGATCGGCCGGACGTTCGGGCAGGCGTTCCTGAAGGCCATGCGCTCGCGCGAGCTCGACACGCCCCCGCGCCTCGACGCGCTGGAGGCGCCCGAGCTGCTGACGATGCTCGACCGGCCGGCGTCGGATCGCTACGACGTCATCCTCGCCGCGTTTCGCAAGGGCGCCACGATCGAGGACGTCCACGCCAAGACGTCGGTCGACCCCTGGTACCTGCGCGAGCTCCACGCGCTGGCGCTCGACCCCGAGGCGCCGTTCGCCGGTGAGCGCTCCTTCAAGGCGGTCGACACCTGCGCGGCGGAGTTCGCCGCCGAGACGCCGTACTACTACTCGGGCTGGGAGCGCCGCGCCGAGCACGAGGTCCGGCGCGGCGACAACCGGTCGGTGGTGATCCTCGGCGCCGGGCCCAACCGCATCGGCCAGGGCATCGAGTTCGACTACTGCTGCGTGCACGCCGCGATGACCGTCCGCGAGAGCGGCCGCGACGCGGTGATGATCAACTGCAACCCCGAGACGGTCTCCACCGACTACGACACGTCGGACCGGCTGTACTTCGAGCCGCTGACGCTGGAGGACGTGCTCGGCGTCATCGCGGTCGAGCAGCCCGAGGGCGTCATCGTCCAGTTCGGGGGTCAGACCCCGCTCAAGCTCGCGCACGGCCTGGAGCAGGCCGGCGTCAAGATCCTCGGCACGAGCGTCGACTCGATCGACCTCGCCGAGGAGCGCGGGCGCTTCGGCGACCTCCTGCAGCGCCTCGGCTACAAGGCGCCGCCGTGGGCGTCGGCCTCGACGATCGAGGGCGCGCTGGATGCCGGCAACGAGGTCGGCTACCCGCTGCTCGTGCGCCCGTCCTACGTCCTGGGCGGCCGCGCGATGGAGATCGTCTACTCGCGCGACGGCCTGGCCGACTACCTCGGCCGCCACGCCCGGGACGGCCGCGACATCTTCCTCGACCGCTTCCTGGAGAACGCGATCGAGGTCGACGTCGACGCGCTGTGCGACGGGGAGTCGGTCTGGGTCGGCGGGATCATGCAGCACGTCGAGGAGGCCGGGATCCACTCCGGCGACAGCGCGTGCGTGCTGCCGCCACACTCCCTCGGCCACGAGATGCTCGACCAGATCCGCGCGGCGACGCGCGGCATCGCCCGCGGCCTAGGCGTCGTCGGGCTGTGCAACGTCCAGTACGCGGTCCACGCCGGCGAGCTCTACGTCATCGAGGCCAACCCGCGCGCGTCGCGGACCGTCCCGTTCGTCTCCAAGGCGATCGGCGTGCCGCTGGCCAAGATGGCCTGCCGGCTGATGCTCGGCGAGAAGCTCGCCGACCTCGACCTGCCCGCCGAGGACCGGCCGCTGGAGCACGTCAGCGTCTTGGAGGCGGTGCTGCCGTTCGACCGCTTCGAGGGCTCCGACGCCGTGCTGGGCCCGGAGATGCGCTCGACCGGCGAGGTCATGGGCGTCGCCCGCGACTTCCCCAGCGCGTTCGCCAAGGCCCAGGCCGCGGCGGGGGCCGCGCTGCCCTCGGAGGGCACGGTGTTCATCACGGTCACCGACGCCGACAAGCCGGGCGCCGTGGCCGTCGCGCAGCTGCTGCACGACCTCGGCTTCCGGATCGTCGCCACGCGCGGCACGGCCGAGGCGATCCAGCGCTGGGGCGTCCCGGCCACGGTCATCGACAAGATCAACGAGGGGCGCGCCGGCAACAACGTCGTCGACTGGATCGAGCGCGGCGACGTCGACCTGGTCGTCAACACCCCGACCGGCTCGGGCGCGCGCACCGACGGCTGGGAGATCCGCCGCTCGGCGGTCGCCGCCGGGATCCCGTGCCTGACGACGCTGAGCGCGGGCCTGAGCGCGGCGCGGGCGATCGCCGCCGGCAGCCAGGGCGCGGCCGAGGTGATCTCGCTGCAGGAGCTGCACGGCACGCGCCTGGGCACCACGCGGGCGGGCGCCTCCTGATCTGGCGGCTGCTCTTCACGCTGGTCCTGCGGCGCCTGGACGCCGAGACCGCGCACCGGCTCGGGACGCGCGCGCTGGCCGTGGCCCTGGGGCCGCGCTGGGTGCGGCGCGTCGTGGCCCGGCGGCTGGCGCCACGCGACCCGGCGCTCCGGGTCCGGGCGCTGGGCCTGGATCTGGCGTCGCCGCTGGGCCTGGCCGCGGGCTTCGACAAGGAGGCCGCGCACGTCGACGCGCTCAGCGCGCTGGGCTTCGGCTTCGTCGAGATCGGGACGATCACCGCCCAGCCGCAGCCGGGCAACCCGCGGCCGCGGATGTTCCGGCTGCCCGCCGACCGCGCGCTCGTCAACCGCATGGGGTTCAACAACGCCGGCGCGGAGGCGGCGGCGGCGCGGCTGGCGCGGGCGCGCGACCCGGGCGTCGTGGTCGGGGTCAACATCGGCAGGACGAAGGTCGCCGAGGACGCCGCGGCCGACTACCGCGCGAGCGCCGCGCTGCTGGCCCCGCACGCCGACTACCTCGTCATCAACGTCAGCTCGCCCAACACGCCGGGGCTGCGCGACCTGCAGGCCGTCGAGCAGCTCGAGCCGCTGATCGCGGCGGTGCGCGCGGGCGTGGCGCAGGCGGGCGCGGCGCCGGTCCCGCTGCTGGTCAAGATCGCGCCCGACCTCGCCGACGACGACGTCGACGCGGTGGCCGACCTGGCGCTGCGCACGGGGCTCGACGGGATCATCGCGACGAACACGACGATCTCGCGCGAGGGGCTGCGCAGCGCGCCGGGCGCGGTCCGGGCGACCGGTGCCGGCGGGCTGTCCGGCGCGCCGCTGGCGGAGCGCTCGCTGGCCGTGCTGCGGCGGCTGCGCGCGCGGGTGGGGGAGGAGCTC
>JAOPZD010000172.1 GCA_025964295.1 Conexibacter sp. | reverse complement strand
GACCCGCCCCCGACACCGCCCACCTCACCGCCCGCGGGCGATCCGGGGGCGGTCCGGGCACCGGCGCCGTCCGCCCCGCCGGCGCGCCCCGCCCTGCCGGCGGCCGCCTCGGTCATCGGCCTGCCGCCGGCCAATGCCTGCGTGAGCCGCCGCCGGCTGACGCTGCACCTCCACCCGCCGGCGGGCCTGAACGTGACCGGCCTGACCGTCAAGGTCGGCAAGCGCACGACGCACCCCAAGCTGCCCGGAACCGCGCCGGTCGTGCTCACGGGCCTGCCGAAGGGCCGCTACACCGTCACCGTGACCGTCGCGTTCGCCGACGGCCGGACGCTGAAGCTGAGCCGCACCTACCGGACGTGCGCGGCCAAGCGCAAGCACTAGGCGAAGTCTCGCCCAGGGGCTCGTTTCGCTGCGGGCACTCGCCCAGAGGCTCGTACCCGCGGCCCATCTAGGGAACCGGGCTCCCAGGCCGTGATACCGGGGCCGCCGGCCAGCGACGACACCGGGCACGTCCGTTCAGCGGAGAGGGAGGGATTCGAACCCTCGGTGGACCGTAAAGCCCACACACGATTTCCAGTCGTGCCCGTTCAGCCGCTCCGGCACCTCTCCTGGAAGAGGGGCGAGGATAGCGATCGACCTGGGAATCGGACCCGCGGGCGCGGGCGCCGTCAGAGCTGCCAGGCCCCCTCGACCAGCACCGGCGTCTCGGTGCCATCCGGCGCGAGACCCAGGACCCGGACGTCCGGCGACCCGATCATGAAGTCGACGTGGATCGTCGACTCGTTGATCCGCCCGATGTCCTCGTCGTCCACGCACATCTGGTAGGCGTGCCCGAGGGCGATGTGGCTGGCGGCGTTCTCGTCGAGGAGCGTGTCGAAGAAGATGGTGTCGAGCGCGCCGATGCGGCCGTCGCCGTCGACGAGCGCGAGCTCTCCCAGGCGGTTGGCATGCTCGTCGCGCGCGGCGTAGGAGCGCAGGACCTCGGCGTTCTCGTCGGCGTCGATGCGCACGGCGCGACCGTCGCGGAACTCGACCTCGAGCCCGCGGATGATCGAGCCGCCGAGGACGAGCGGCTTGGTCGCCCGTACGATGCCCTCGGCCCGACGCGGGTCCGGCGCCGTGAAGATCTCCTCCGAGGGCAGGTTGGGGAGGTGCACGATCCCGTCCACCGTCTCGAAGCGGGCCGCCAGGAACTTCGAGGTCGGCAGCAGCCCGAGGGTCAGGTCGGTGCCGGGCCCGACGAGCCGCAGGGCGTCGAAGCGGCGCTCGGTGACCCGGCCGGCGGCCGCGACCAGCGTGTCGGCGCGCTCGCGCCACGCGGCGACGGGATCCTCGGTGTCCAGGCGGCAGACATGGAGGATCTCCTCGCCGAGCCGGACCCACGCCTCCTCCGGATCGAGGTCGGGATGCACCAGCTCGGCCCATGGCCGGGTCGGGCACGGCAACGCGGTCCAGTTCGTCGTGCGCTCGTTGACCACCTGGCCGGTCTCGCGCACCGCCGGCAGCTGGTCGCGACCCACGCGCCTGGGGTCGAGGTCCGACAGCAGCCCCGGGTGCGCCGGCCCGGTCAGGCCCACGCGCGCGGCGCGCAGGCGGCCCAGCTCGAGGATCCGCTCGCCGTACCACGGCGGCACGAAGTCGAGCGTGTCCTCGTCGGCGTACTCCAGGCGCGCGCGCTTGACGTGCAGGTCGAAGTAGACGGCGTCCACGAACTTGGCGCCGTGGCGGTACCCGCTCCGCGCGATCGCGCGCGTGAGCGCCTCCTTGCCGATCTCCGACCCGATCGAGAGGATCTGACCGCGCTGGAGGTTGGCCGCGAATCCGACGACCAGGTCGGCGAACCGGTCGAGCAGATCAGGGTCGTCGAAGGTCACCGGCGTGTCAGAGCTCATGGAAGCTCACCCTATCGCCGGTTCCCGCCGGGAAGCGCACCACTCAGGGAACAGCGATGTTTCGCGATCAGACGTCGTCGACGACGTGGAGGATGCCGTTGAGCCCCGAGATCTCGAGCACGCGTCCGACGGGGCTCTCGGTCCCGGTCCGCACGAGCGCGAGACGTCCGCCGTGCTCCTCGGCCGCCAGATGGGCCGCCACGATCACCCGCACGCCGGTGGAGTCCATGAACTCCAGCGCGCGCAGGTCGAGCATCGCGCGACCGCCCTCGCGCAGCGTCGGCAGCAACGCGTCCTCCAGCTGCGGCGCCGTCGCGAGGTCGAGCTCACCTCGAACCGCGACGACCAGACCACCGTGCTGCCGGTCCACCGTCACGGAGAAAGGTTCAGGCGGGGAGCCGCTCACCAGGCGAAGCCTAGTGCCCGGCGGCACCCGCGAACGCAGATCCGGGCCTCCGGCCGTGCTGCGAAGGGTGCCCAGCCGCGCGCGTCGTCGATCGCGGCAGCGCCACCCGAGGTCAGGCGGCGGACAGCCACTCGCGCAGCAGCCCGTCCAGCGCCGGGCTGTTGAGGAGGTCGAAGTGGTCGTGGCCGCCCACGTGGCGGCAGTCGTCGGCGTCGAACGCGACCACCCGCCGGCGACCCTGGAGGCCGTGGGCGCTGGGCGACAGCACCAGCAGGTCACCCAGCACGCGCGCGACCGGATGGTCGGGGCTGCGCGTGAGCGTCGCGGCGATGACGTGGTGGCGGGCGCCGGGCAGCAGCGGCACGTCCGCGCGCTGGAAGCCGCGCACCGCGTCCGGGTCCAGCGTCTCCCACTCCGCGTCCACGATGCTGCCGTGCCGCAGGTCCTTGATGCCGGCGCTGCGCGCGGCGAGCACTGCGGCGATCGGACGGCTTTCGGGCAGCGTGCCGAGCGCCCACGTCGCCAGCCCGGCGGCCTGCTCCAGCGGCGCCCCCAGGTGCGGCGCGCCCAGCGAGACCGTCGTGCGCACCAGCGACGGCCAGCGGTCTCCGCGTCGGCTCGCGGCGTGACCCGCGCTGCGCACGACGAGGCCGCCCATCGAGTGGCCGACGAGCACGAGATCCTCGATGGGCACGGGCCAGGCCTCGACCAGGGCCTCGAGCAGGTCCGCGAGGCGCCGGCCGTTCTCGGACACGTGCAGGCCGGTGTTGTAGCGGAGCGTCACCGCGGTGCCGCCGACGCCGGGCAGGACCCGCGTGGCGTAGGTGCCGCCGTGCGCGGCGGCCCGGATGCACCAGGCGGCGTCGCTCTCGCACAGGCCGTGGACGAACACGACGGGCCGCCCCGTCGCCTCCGCGAAGGCCGCGGCGAGCGGCTCGGGCTCTGCGGGAACGTCCCGCCCGCGCACGCGGATCGCCATCGGGACGGTGAGCGGGTTCCCGGCACGCTCGAGCCGGTCGCCCCAGAGGCCGTTGAGCGCGCCCTGGGCCAGGCGCCCGCGCGGGTGGTCGGTGATGCGCGGGCCGCCGCCGGCGGCGCGGACGGTCGTGGCGATCCCGGCGCCCAGGACGGTCGCGGCGCCGCGCACGGCGGAGTACATGGTCGACGCGATCGCGTCGTGGACGGCGCGGGGCGCCGCGGAGGCCGGGCCGGTGGGGCCGAACGAGCGGCGGGCGACCGCCTCGTGGAGCTCCTGGACGCGGGTGACCGCGCCGCCGAAGCCGTCGGTGGCCAGCTCCGCGAGGGCGCCCAGCTCGCTGTCGTCCGCGACCGTCAGCTGCGTCATGCGGCCACCGTGACATCACGTGCCGTCACGGTCAAGCCGGTGGTCCGGGCGCCCCAGGCGGCGTCCTGGGCGTAGTCCATCAACGTGTCGAAGTAGTCCGAGAGCGGATCGGTGATGACGCCGGCGGGCTCCAGGATCGCGCGCGCCCAGCGGTCGTCGAAGCGCACGCCGAGCCGGAAGTAGGGGAAGTACACGCGCGCCTGCTCCAGCGCGCGGCGCTGCGCCGGGGTCATCGGGCGCTGGAGGGCGTCGTCGATGACCGAGGGGTCGACGATCGCCGGCGGCGGGACGCCGAAGCGCGCCGCGGCCAGGTCGATGACGTCGGCGACGGTGGTCGCGTGCTCGCCGGCGACGGCGTGGTAGGTGCCCTCCGGCGCGCCCGCGAGGCCGAGGACGACGTCGGCGACGTAGTCGACCGGCACCACGTCCACGGGCGCGTCCGCGCGCGCGGGGAGGACCGGGAGGCGGCCGCGGGCGAACATCTTCAGCGGCCAGTACAGGACGTTGAACGATCGGGTCCACCCCGTGGTCCGGGCGCCGACGACGATGCTCGGGCGCACGATCTGCAGCGGCAGCCGCGGCGTCCAGGCGCGCAGCAGCTGCTCGGCCTCGTGCTTGGTCTGCTCGTAGGTGTTGCGGAACGGGAGGCCGGTCGTGACCTCGTCCTCGCCGAACGTGCCGTCGCGCTCGCCCGCGACGTAGGCGGTGGAGACGTGGACGAGGCGCCGCAGGCCGGCACCGCGGACGGCGCAGCGGGTCGCGAGCTCGGCGACGCGCGCGGCGCCGGAGGCGTTGACGGCGCGGGCGGCGTCGAGCGGGAGGTCGAAGGCGACGGAGGCCGCGCAGTGCAGGATCTCGTCGCAGCGGTGGGTGATGTCCTCGCGTTCGGCGAAGCGCAGGCCGAGGCCGTCGGCGAGGAGGTCGGCGGGGACGGCGGTGATGCGCGACATGGAGGCGTCGAGCGTCTCGCCCGCGGCCACCTCGGCGAGCGCGGCGCGGACGCGCGCGGTGGCCTCGGCGCGGTCGGCGGCCCGCACGAGCGCGACGACGGGACGATCTGACCGCTCCAGGATCCGGAGCATGATGGCGGTGCCGACGAAGCCCGTCACGCCGGTGATGAGGACGGCGTCGGTGCGGGTGGGGAGCATGCCGACGATGGTCCTCCGTGCGGGCCGCGTCCTGAACGGACCACCGGTCGGAACCTCAGCGCGGTCGCGTCGACCGCCGGGCTGCCGAACAGGCATAGGATCCCGGCCATGATCGCCCTCATCACCGGCGCGTCGAGCGGCATCGGCGAGGCCACGGCGCGCCGCCTGGCGCGCGAGCCCGGAACCCAGGCGCTGGCGCTCGTCGCCCGCCGCGCGGACCGCCTGGAGGCGCTGGCCGCCGAGCTCGGCGGCGACGATCGCGTCCTGGTGCTGGCCGAGGACCTGACCGACGGCGGCGCGGGCACGCGGATCGCCGACGCGGTCCGGGCCCGCTTCGGCCGGCTGGATCTGCTGGTCAACAACGCGGGCGCGGGGTGGCGCGGGGCGTTCGCCGACGTCGGGACGGCGAACCTGCGCCGCACGCTGGAGCTCAACCTGTTCGCGCAGGCCGCGCTGACCGAGGCGCTGCTGCCGCTGCTGCGCGAGAGCGCGCCGAGCGCGATCGTCAACGTCGCATCGACCGCCGGCCGCGTCGCCCGCGCCGGCTCCGGCGGCTACTCCGCCTCCAAGTTCGCCTTCATCGGCTGGACCGACGCCCTGCACCTGGAGGAGAAGCCCAACGGGATCCACGTCGGGCTCGTCAACCCGGGCTTCGTCGCCACCGAAGGCTTCCCCCAGGCCGAGCTGGTCGGCAACCGCGCGACCCGCTGGATGGTCTCCACGCCCGACAAGGTCGCCGACGCGATCGTCCAGGCGGGCCCGGGCGGCAAGGCCGAGCGCTACGCACCACGGCCCTACGCGCTGGCGGCGGCGGCCCGGATCCTGCTGCCGGGGTTGACGCGGCGCATCCTCGGAGGCCAGGGCGCGTCGTCGCTGGCGACGTCGACCGGAGCCGACGCGGCAGACCACGCCACGGGCGCCTGACGAGCGCCCCGCGGAGGCTTGCCGCCCTGGCAAGGACACGTGATGTCACCCGGTTCAGAAACTGCGATGTTGCGCGACAAGTCCCACCCGCTCGACCTCAAGGTGCTGCTCCATGCCTTCTCGCAAGACCCTTCTCATCCTCGTGGCGTTCCTCGTCGCCGCGCTGCTGCCCGCGACGGCGGAGGCGCGGAAGAGCGTTCGGGGTCCCGGCTACAAGACGTTCGTCCCCAGCGGATGGAAGGTCAAGCGCAGCTCGTCGGGCGGTTGGCACAGCGTGATCATCAGCTCGCCCGGGACGCGCAAGAACGTGCAGCGCGGATCGAACGTCCTGTCGATCGGCTCGATCTCGGCCAAGGTCCTGCGACGCCGCAACAAGGGTTCCCTCCCGACGTCTCCCGTCGCGTTGGCACAGCTCGTGACCGCGGTCCCGTCGACCGCATCGAACATCAACCTCGCTGCACCGCCTCAGGCGGCCACCTTGGCCGGGGCGGCTGCCGGGTCCGTCGCCTACACCTACGATCTCCAAGGCACGACGCTCCTCCAGACCGAGACCGCCGTGCGGCGCGGAGGCCGTGTCTACGTCTTGCAGGTGACGTCTGACAGCTCGATCTCGGTGATCGGTGCCTCGGCGATCAACATGGCCCGTCAGAGCTGGCGCTGGCGCTAGGTGTCCTACCTGCGCCCCTATTAGACGCGGTTGATGATTGAGCATCCGCCGGCGGCGGTGTGAGGTCGTAGGCGGTTAATCGAAGCGGATCCAGGATAGGGCGGGGCGAGTTGGGTGCTGTTGCCAGACGCGGCCGTGTGCCCACTCGTCGTGCACAGTCTGAAAGAACCGCTCGACCTTGCCGTTCCAGCGCGGCGTGTAGGGCGTAGGGATGTGTCGATACCAGCTCGGCGAGCGCTTCGGTGAACAGGTCGCTTGTGTAGGCCTTGTGGTTGCCAGACATCACCGCGTCAACTGGGCGCGCAGCCTTGCGCAACGAACCAGGTCGCAGCGCGCCCGCTCGTCGCCGTTGGGCTCTGGGCTGTCTCGCCGCTGTGCAGTTCGCGGTAGACCAGGCGGGTGTGGTCATCCACGACGCGATGACATACGTCGTGCCGGCCTTGCGAGTCCGGTTGCGCTCGCTGCGCTGGCCGGCGGCCCAGTGCCCCGGCTGGTCGAGCTTCGGGGGCGCCAAACGCCTCGATATGCACGCAAATCCCCCGTCTGTGCCCACTCGTCACGGCGCATCCTGCTCCGCCTTTTGAGACCGTCGCCGACGCGGGATGCCCTGGCATTTGAGATCGTTGCGCGATGGCGGCCCGTCGACGCGGTCAAACGCGTCAGCCCCCAATTGCTCTCGGCCTTGCCGGGACAGCATCTACTGCTGAGCTTCGGTGCTCGGCGACCAAGGACACGTTCTCGGCATCGGTCGCCGCCGCAGCAGACACGAGAAGTCCTCGCGGTGCTCCTGCTGGGCGCTCTGCCAGGCGATCCCAGGCCGTCTTGACCGTCGTCGGCGAACACGCCATCGACCGAGCAATCGAGCCCAACGACTCGCCTGATCTCGACGACGGATCATCTCGATCTTCGCCGCCGGTCCGAAGCGGCATCTACGGTCTGTCATGTGTCCGGCCCTCCAGGTGGCGTTGACGTGGCTCGCACCTCTCAGCCTCTGCCAGGGGCCGGACACACTCACTTCACCAGCAGAACCTGTTCAGCAGGTCCGCAAGCAGAACACCTAGCTCGCGCGCTCCCGCAGCTTCGGCAGCACATCCGCCGCGAACTGCTCGATGAACCGCGCCTGGTCCGGGCCCGGCCCGTGCAGCAGGAGGTCGTTGAAGCCGAGGTCGAGGTAGACGGCGATCTTCTCCACCACCTCGTCGGGGTCGTCGGAGACGATGAAGCGGGTGTGGGCCTGGTCGAGGTTGGCGTCGGCGACGCGTTCCATCTCCATCGGGTCCTCGATGCCCTCCTTCTGCTCGGGCGTGAGGGCCAGCGGTGCCCAGAAGTGGGTGTTGTCGTAGGCCTTCTGCTTGTCGCGGTCGTAGGAGACCTTGATCTCGATCATGTGGCGGATGTCGGCGTGGTCGCGGCCGGCGGCCTGGGCGCCCTCGACGACCTTCTCGAGCAGGTCCTCGTACAACTGCGGGTCCTTGCCGGAGGTGCAGATGAAGCCATCGCCCACCCGGCCGGCGAGCTTGGCGGCCAGGGGCCCGGACGCGGCGACGTAGATCGGGATCTCCTGCGCCGGGCGGTCGTAGATCGTCGCCTGCGACGTCCTGTAGTACTCGCCCTCGAAGTCGACGCGCTCCTCGCGCCACAGCCGGCGGATCAGCTCGATCGCCTCGGCCATGCGCAGCCGGCGCTCCTTGCGGCCCGGGAACTCGCCGCCGGTTGCGGGCGTCTCGTTCATCGCCTCGCCCGTCCCCACGCCGAGGAACACCCGGCCCGGCGCCAGGCAGCCGAGCGTCGCGAACGCCTGGGCGACGATCGCCGGCTCGTAGCGCAGCGTCGGCGTCAGCACGCTCGTGCCGATCACCGCCGAGGAGGTCGCCACCGCGGCCGCGCCCAGCCACGGCAGCGCGGCCGGCGAGTGCCCGCCGCGGTGGCGCCAGGGCTGGAAGTGGTCCGACGTCGCGACGATCTCGAGCCCAGCGGCCTCCGCCTCCCGCGCGTACTCCAGCAGCGTCCGAGGGTCGAACTGCTCCGCCGAGGCCTTGTAGCCGATGCGCACGTCACCCATGACCCGCACACTAGCGCCGTGCCGCGCGCCTACCCCACGTCCGGCGCGGCCAGGCACGCCGCGCCGCCGCACACGTCGACGAGCGCGCCACCGGGCGCCAGGAACGCGGCCTTCTGCGTCCGCGCCGCCGGCGTCCGCCGGACGAACTCGTGCGGATCCTCCAACCCCTTGTTGGGGGTGTTGGCCAGCGGCGGCACGCTAACCCGCGACGGTCCGGCGTCCCAGTACACGATCGCCGACCCGGCGAACGGATACGACGCCACCGGCGGGATCCCCCACGACGGCCGCCGCTGCGGCGAGCGCCCCGCCGGCAGGATCGGCGCGTGGATCGACGCGCCGATCGTCCGCGCCTCGACGTCGGCCTGGAACGGCGTCACCTGGTGGTCGCCGAACGCCACGTCGAGCAACACGGTGTGCTTGATCGTCCCCGGCAGCGGGTCGGCCGTCATGTGCTGGGCGTAGCCGTCGCCCTCGCCTCGGTCCCACAGCAGCTGCGCCAGGTCGAGGATCAGCGGGCGCTCGAGCTCGTCCTTGTAGGCGGGGTACATCACCTGCGAGTACGCGTCGAAGTCCGACGACCGCGGCAGCAGGACGCTGTAGTTCATCCCCGGCACGCCGAGCACCGCGCGCGTGAAATCCGGCGCCAGCGCGGTCAGCGCCCCGCCCGCGATCCCGCCCTGCGAGTTGCCGTCGTAGGCGATCGAGCCGGTCTGCACGATCGGCCGCCCACCGGACTGCAGCAGCGGCGACGACGCCAGCCCGCCCGGGTGCGCCATCGCACGGCCGAGGACCAAGGCGTTCAAGAACCCCTGCTGGAGGCGGTCCGGCAGCGTCGGCATCCCGGAGAAGTCGCCGAGCACGTTGATGGCGTTGGGGATGTCCTCGGCCGACATGCCGATCCACGGCGTCGCGCAGAGCACCATGTTGCCCTCGGTCGCCATCGGCGGGATGTCGGGGTTGGTGAGGACCTCGGTCTCCTTGCCCAGCAGGCCGTGGCCGTAGAGGACCAGCCGCGCCGGGCGGTCGGGCGTCGCCGACGCCGGCACGACGCACGTGAACCGCGCCGCATACGTCCCCTGCTGCTTGGGCAGCCCATCGGCGCCGATCGTCATCCGCGACCCCGGCGCGCACCCGTTGGTCAGGTAGCACGGCACCTGCACCGTGCCCTCCAGCACCTGCGCGAAGCGCCCCGCGTCCTTGGCGAGGTCGCCGTCCAGCGCCTTGGTCTGCAACGTGAAGGCCGGCGCGCTGCCCGAGACCACGCCGTCGGCGAGGTTCGTGTCGCCCAGCGCCTTGAACGTCGCGTCGCGCATCGCCAGCGACCGGCCGGCGAGCCCGTTCTCGGTCGCCACCGTGAAGTCCCAGGTCAAGAACAAGGACTTGTCGCGCGCGACGCCCGCCTTCTTGATGTCCTTGAAGATCCGCGCGTAGCGGGCGCCGACCGAGCCGCGCGCGTCGCGCAGCGCGGCGAAGCGCCCGCCCGCCCGGATCGCGCTGCCGTCGGCACGCCTGAGCGAGCGCAGCACCACGACGTAGCGATGCCCCTCGAGGAAGTTCTTGGCCGGGTGGATCTCCAGCAGCCGCCGGCCCGGCTTCGCGTTGTCGTCCAACTCGGCCCAGATCGGCCAGCGCTTCCCGGTGCTGGCGTCGAGCACCAGCACCGGCGCCCGCTTGGCCGTGTAGGTCGACAGGTCGCTCAGCGACACCGCGCCGGACCGCTTCAGCGCGCCGTCGGTCTGGAGCCCCGGCACCTTGGTGAGGATGACCGACCCCGGGCTGAACCCGTCCAGCCCCTTCCAACCGGTCGCGTCGATCGCCTTGCCCTTGGCGTTGCGCGGCATCTGCGACGTGCGCAGGACCACCTTCCCGCCGCGGCGGAACGCGTCGTTGGGGAACGGCAGCAGGCACGCCGCGTCGTCGAGGCGGTCGCACCCGGGACCGGACGGCGAGGCGGTGGCGGCGGGCGCCGCGGATGGCGCGGCGGCCGCCACGAGGCTGGAGGCGAGCGCGAGGAGCAGCGCCCGGGACGGGGACAGACGTCGGGACATGGCGCGCCACCCTACGCCTCGCGCGCGACGAACGCCCTGACCGCCTCCAGGTACTCCGGCACGTCGAGCAGGAACGAGTCGTGCCCCCACGGCGACGCCACCACGCGCTCGGCCACCGCCCCTACGCCGCCCGCGCGCAGGCCCGCGGCCAGCGCGACGGAGTGCTCGGTCCCGAACCGCCAGTCCGACGTGAAGGACACCACCAACGCCCGCGCGCGCGAGGACAGGGCCACCTCGCGCGCGAACGGATCGAACGCGTCCATGATCCGCGTCAGGTAGAGGTAGGACAACGCGTCGAAGCGCTCCAGGAACGTTGCCGCCTGGTGCTCGAGGTAGGACTCCACGTCGTAGGCCGGCCCCAGCCAGCGCGCGCCGTCGTCCACGCCAGCCCACCCGGGAGGCTCCGCGCGCGCGAACTTCTGCGCCATGCCCTCCTCCGAGAGGTACGTCACGTGCGCGAGGCGCCGCGCGAAGGCCAGCCCCCGATCGGGCCGCACGCCGTGCGCCGCGTAGTCGCCGCCGCGGAAGTCCGGGTCGTCGAGGATCGCCCGGCGCGCCACGTGCGACAGCGCCACGTTCTGCGGGCTCAGCCGTCCCGACGCGCAGACGAGCACCGCGTCGGCGATCTCCTGCGGCGCGTCGATCATCCACTGCAGCACCTGCATCCCGCCCATCGACCCGCCGATCGCCACGGCGAGCCGCACGATGCCCAGGTGCGCCAGCAGCCGCCGGTGCACCGTCACGAGATCGGCGATCGCCAGCGGCGGGAAGCCCAACCCATAGGCCTTGCCGGTCGCGGGGTCAACCGAGGACGGCCCCGTCGTCCCCTGGCACCCGCCGAGCAGGTTGGGGCAGACGACGAAGAACCGGTCGGTGTCGATCGGCCGCCCCGGCCCGACCATCGTCGACCACCACCCGCCGGGACCGGCGGCCACCGCGTCGCCGGTCAGCGCGTGGCAGACGAAGACCGCGTTGGACCCGTCGTCGTCCAGCGTGCCGTAGGTGCAGAACGCCACCTCGACCGGCGCCAGCGTGCGTCCGCAGGCCAGCGCGAGCGGGTCGTCCTCGTCGAAGAGGACGACCCGCCGGACCGCCGGAGCCGCGGCCTGCCGCGTCACGCGCGCGCCTTGGCCCGCGCCGCTACGCCGGCTGCGGCGCGCGCGCCTTGGCCAGGGCCTGGTCGAGGTCGGCGATCAGGTCGTCGACGTGCTCGATGCCGACCGACAGGCGCACGGTGTCCTCCGTCACCCCGGCGGCCGCGAGCTCCTCGGCGTTGAGCTGGGAGTGCGTGGTCGTGGCGTTGTGGATCGCCAGCGACTTCGCGTCGCCGATGTTGGCCAGGTGGCTGAACAGGCCCAGCGACTCGATGAACGACCGGCCCGCCTGCAGCCCGCCCTTGACGCCGAACGTGACCAGCGCGCCGTAGCCGCCCTGCAGGACCCGGCCGGCGACGTCGTGGTACTTGTCGCCCTCCAGCCCCGGGTAGGCGACCCACTCCACGCCGTCGTGCGCGTCCAGCCACTCGGCGATGGTCTGGGCGTTGGCGTTGTGGCGCTCCATCCGCAGCGGCAGCGTCTCGATGCCCTGGAGGAACAGGAACGCGTTGAACGGCGACAACGCCGCGCCGGTGTTGCGCAGCAGGACGGTGCGGGCGCGGCCGATGTAGGCGGCGGGCCCGAGCGCGTCGCTCCACACGACCCCGTGGTAGCTGGGGTCGGGCTGCGTCAGGCCCGGGAAGCGCGCGCCGTTGGCGACCCAGTCGAAGCGGCCGGCGTCGACGAGCGCCCCGCCGATCGAGGTGCCGTGGCCGCCGATGAACTTCGTCAGCGAGTGCACGGCGACGTCGGCGCCGAGGTCGAGGACGCGCGAGCCGATCGGCGTCGCGACGGTGTTGTCGATGATCAACGGCAGGCCGTGGGCGTGGGCGGCCTCCGCCCACGCCGGCACGTCGAGGACGTTCAGGCGCGGGTTGCCGATCGTCTCGCCGAACACCAGGCGCGTCCGGTCGTCGACGAGCGCGGCGACCGACCCGGGGTCGTCGGCGTCGGCGAAGCGCACCTCGATGCCGTACTGCGGCAGCGTGTGCGCGAACAGGTTGTAGGTCCCGCCGTAGAGCTGGGAGACCGAGATGATGTTGTCGCCCGAGCGGGCGACGTTGAGCACCGAGTAGGTGACCGCCGCCTGGCCGGAGGCGGTGACCAGCGCCGCGACGCCGCCCTCGAGCTGCGCCAGGCGCTGCTCGAGCACGTCCCACGTCGGGTTCATGATCCGCGAGTAGATGTTGCCCGGCGTCTTGAGCGCGAACAGGTCGGCGGCGTGCTCGGTGTCGTCGAAGACGTAGGACGTGGTCTGGTAGATCGGCACCGCCCGGGCGTTGGTCGTTGGGTCGGGCGACTGGCCGCCGTGCAGCGCGACGGTCTCGGGGCGGTAGGTGATGGCTTCTTCGGACAACGGGGACACCTCACGTCGGGATGGGGCCGGGGAGCCGCGGCGGGCGCAACTCCCCAAACCCTATCCACTTTGTGAGGTTTGTCTACCCCGCGCGGACCGTCGGCAGGACCAGCTTGGCCCGCGACACCGCGATCGTCCCCGTCCCGCGCTGCGGCGCCCACACCTTCGAGCTCGAGATGACCTGCAGCGTGTAGCGCGTGCCCTTGACCGCGGCCGCGGCGATCGGCGTCAGCTCGCGCGTGACCGTGTGCCGGCGGCCGTCGAGCGTCAGCGGGATCGGCGTCACCTGGTTGCCGACGACGATGTCGCGCTTGAGGTCGACCAGCTGCGCGAAGACCTTGGCGTTGCGCCGCGGCGTGCCCTGGCCGGCGTAGGTGAGCGTGAGCTTCGGCGCGCCCACGAGCTGCGCCGCGCGCCGGACCACGACCGTGACCCGCAGGCCGGCCCGCGCGGCCGCCCCCGGGGCGGGCGTCGCCTTGATCGCCTCGCCCGAGCCGTAGCCCTGGATGAGGTGGATCGTGCCGCGGCCCGTCGCGACCACCGGCGCGCCGGCCTTCGCGGGCCACGTCGCCGACGAGCGCCACTTCGCGTCGTCGGCCAGCCACTCGAAGCCCGGGCCCGTGCCCTTGCTCGCGTCGCCCTTGAGGTAGCGGCCGAACCAATCGGCCATCACCTGGTTGAGGTGGATCGAGTCCAGCGCGAAGGTCGACGGCGCCGAGCCGCCCGGGTCGCCGTTGCCGGTCAGGCACTCGCCGTGGCCGCCACAGAACCACACCATCTTGACCGGCGCGCCGCCCTTCTTGATGGCGTCGTAGAGCTTGATGTCCTCGTCGAGCGGGAAGAGCGTGTCGACCGTGCCGCCGACGACCAGCGTCGGCGCGGCGATCTTCGAGACCGCGTCGCCCGGGCCGCGCTGGGCGAACCACGCGGCGTCGGCGGCGCTGAGGACGCCGGACTTCTGCCCCTGCTCGTAGGCCGAGGTGATGTGGGGATCCAGCCCGGGGGCGACCGCGTTGGCCGCGCCGAGGCCCGACGAGTACAACAACGAGTCCCAGCCCTGCTTGAACGTCTGGTCCTTGTAGAGCGCCGTGGTCAGGCTGTGCCAGCCGACGACCGGGACGAGCGCGTCGAGGCGGTGGTCGGCGATCGCCGTCGAGTACTGGATGGCGCCGCCGTAGCTGCCGCCGGCCATGCCGACCCGCGGGTCGCCCGGCGCGTCGAGCTGCGCCCACGGCTGCTTGGCCACCATGTCGATCAGCGCGCTCGTGTCGCGGCCCTCGACCGCGGGGGTGTCGATCGAGACGAGCCCGCCCGAGGCGCCGAAGCCGCGCGGCGCCCAGGTCACGACGTTGTACCCCAGGTCGTTGAGCTGCTTGACCAGGCCCTTGCCGGGATCGGTCTCCCCCGCGCCGGCCCAGCCGGGGCCGTTGAGGACGGTCGGGGCCTGCCGGCCGGCGCCCAGCCCGGGCGCCGGGAACAGGTGGGCGACGATCGGCGTGCCGTCGAACGACGTGACGGTCGTGTCTTGCGCGTGGGCGGCGGCGGGAGCCAGCGCGGCGATGAGGGCGACGGCGGACGCCGCGCGGACCCGGGACAGGGCGGAGATGAGGTGCTCCTCGAGGAGGGGACGACGGAGCGGCGGCGGGCCCAGAACGGAACGCCCGCGTGCCGGTTATCCGAGAGCCAACCAGGCGCTGGACAGCGCGTCAAGGGCCAGCATCCCTAAATTCCTACCGGCTTTGTGCAGTTTGAGCTACAGTGCCGCGCCATGCCACGCACGCACCGACTCCCACTCCTGCTCGCGGCCGTCGTCACGGCGGTCGTCGCCGCCCCGGCGGCGCACGCGCAGTCGCTCACGCCCAACCCCTCCTCCGACCCCGTGGCGCTCTGGTTCGACGCGACCGACCAGGTCGTCGTCCAGGCCGGCTACCCGGCGGCCGGGAACCTGCAGGTGACCGGCTCACGCACGTGGGCGATCGCCTGGGGCGCCGCCGACACCGCGATCGCCGCGCTGCCCAAGGACCTCACGCCGGCGGGCCGCGAGATCGCCACGCGCGCCGCGCTGTCGGCCGCGGTGCACGACGCCCTCGTCGAGCTGCTGCCCGCGTCCAAGTCGATCGTCGACGACGCGCGCCGCCGGACGCTCGGGCCGCTGCCGGGCAGCAAGGCCAAGGAGCTCGGCAAGGCCGCGGGGCGCAAGGCCGCCGCCGACGCGGTCGCCGCCCGCAAGGGCGACGGGCTGGACGTCAGCGCCGTCAACCCGCCGTTCACGCCGCCGCCGGCCGCGCTGGGCGTCTGGCGCCCGACGCCGCCGTCGTTCGGCGTCGGCGTGCAGTCCGGCCAGGGCCGCGCCAAGCCGTTCCTCGTCGCCGACGTGGCGACGAAGTTCGTCGCGCCCGAGCCGCCGGCGCTGGACTCCCCGACCGAGATCGCCGACCTCCAGGAGGTCGACCGCGTCGGCTCGCTGAGCTCCACCGTCCGCACGCCGGAGCAGACCGAGAGCGCGAAGTTCTGGTCCCAGACGTCGCTGAGCGCCTTCACCCAGATCCTGCGCGCCACGATCGTCGGCGCCGGCCGGCCGGTCGCGCCGCGCGTGAAGGTCGTGGCGGTGTTCAACGCGGCCACGGTCGACGCGCAGATCGCGGTCTACGCGTCGAAGTACAAGTACCTGCGCTGGCGCCCGGTGACGGCGCTGAGCACCGACGACAAGAACCCGGCGACGCCGTACGACCCGGCCTTCAAGCCGCTGCTGGCGACGCCGCTGCACCCGGAGTACCCCAGCGGCCACACCGGCTTCGCGGGCGCGGCCGAGCAGGCGCTGACGGTGCTCGTCGGCGCGCATCCGGCCAAGCCGATCACGATCACCAGCCCGGCGACGCCCGGGATCTACCGCACCTACAGCGAGTGGGCCCAGGCGACGCAGGACAACGTCGACGCGCGCGTGTGGTCGGGGATCCACCTGCGCAGCACCGACGTGGCCGGCGCGGCGCTGGGCCGCACGGTCGCGGCGGCCGCGCTGAAGGCGGCGGGGATCACGGGGCCGCCGGAGGCCGCGGCGACGGCCAAGG
>JAOPZD010000168.1 GCA_025964295.1 Conexibacter sp. | reverse complement strand
CGCCCGGCGGCGGTGGACCCGGCGCGGGCGCGGGCTCATCGGCGGGCTCGGGCGGCGGCGTCCAGCCGCCCTGTGCCGGGTCGGCGTCCAGCTCCCCGCCGCGGCCGACCGTCTCCAGCTCCCGCTCGAGCTCCTTGAGCTTGCGCTCGAGCTCGCTCAGCGTAGATGTGACGTCGCTCTCCATGGTCTCCGATTTCCACCAGCGTGGATGGGAGCGAAGTCAGTGACGTCGCTCTCCACTACGCGCGAGCGTACTTGTGTCCGGAGAGCGACGCCAACAGACGACAGCGATCCTTCGCGATCAGCCGCCCAGGATCTCCACGGCGATCTCGGCCACCTGCGTCGGCGTGCGGCCGACGCGGACGCCCTTGGACTCCAGCGCCTCGGCCTTCGCGGCCGCGGTGCCCTTGGAGCCGGACACGATCGCGCCCGCGTGGCCCATGGTCTTGCCCGGAGGCGCCGTGAACCCGGCGATGTAGGCGACGACCGGCTTGGTCACGTGCTCGGCGATGTAGTCCGCCGCGAGCTCCTCGGCGTCGCCGCCGATCTCGCCGCTGAGCCCGATCAGCTCGGTCTGCTCATCGGCCTGGAAGAGCTCGATGACGTCGATGAACGAGGTGCCCGGAACCGGGTCGCCGCCGATGCCGACGATGGACGAATTGCCGAAGCCGGCCTGGGCCAGCGTGTTGCCGATCTGGTAGGTCAGCGTGCCCGAGCGGGACACCACGCCCACGTTGCCCTCCTTGAAGAACGACGCCGGGATGATCCCGACGTTCGCCTTGCCCGGCGACAGGATCCCCGGGCAGTTGGGGCCGACCAGGCGCGTGCCGGTCCGCTGCAGGTGCGTGTAGACGCGCAGCTCGTCGTGCGCCGGGATGCCCTCGGTGATGCAGATCACCAGCGGGATGCCCGCGTCGGCGGCCTCGAGGATCGAGTCGGCGGCGAAGCGCGGCGGCACGAAGACCATCGCGACGTTGGCGCCGGTCTCGGAGACCGCGTCGCGGAACGTGTTGAACACCGGGATGCCCTCGACCGTCTGCCCGGCCTTGCCCGGGGTGACGCCGGCGACGACGTTCGTCCCGTAGTTCTTGTTGTTGGTCGCGTGGAACGTCCCCTCGCGGCCGGTGATGCCGGAGACGACCAGCTTGGTGTCGTTGTCGATGAGAACGGCCATTACGCCGAGACCTCCTGCTTGGCCAGCTCCACGACCTTCTGGGCCGCCTCGTCCATGGTCGCCGCGGTGTGCACGTTGGGCAGCGCCGCGTCCGCCAGGATCTGGCGGCCCTCCACGTCGTTCGTGCCGTCCAGGCGCACCACGAACGGGACCTGCGGATCGAGCGACTTGAACGCCTCGATGAGGCCGTTGGCGACCTCGTCGCAGCGCGTGATGCCGCCGAAGATGTTGAACAGCACGGCCTTGACCTTGTCGTCGGAGAGGATCACCTCGACCGCGCTGGTGATGGCCTCGGCCTTGGATCCGCCGCCGGCGTCCAGGAAGTTGGCCGGGGCGCCGCCGTAGTGGGCGACGACGTCGAGCGTCGACATGACCAGGCCGGCGCCGTTGCCGAGGATGCCGATGTCGCCGTCGAGCTTGACGTAGGTCAGGCCGCGCTCGTGCGCCCTCTGCTCCTGCGGGTCCTCGTCGGACGGGTCGCGCAGGTTGGCGTTGTCGGGGTGGCGGAAGAGCGAGTTGTCGTCCAGCGTCACCTTGGCGTCCAGCGCGGCGACCTTGCGCTCGGGCGTGACGATCAGCGGGTTGACCTCGACCAGCAGCGCCTCCTCGGAGACGAACGTCCCGTAGAGCTGGTGCAGGAACGCGCCCACGGGGCGGACGAGGTCGGCGTCGACGCCCGCGTCGAACGCGAGGCGGCGGCCATGGAAGTCCTGGAAGCCCAGCAGCGGGTCGACGTGCAACGTGGCGATCGCGTCCGGGTTGGAGTCCGCGACCTCCTCGATGTCCATGCCGCCCTGGGTGGAGAGCATCATCAGCGGCGCCTTGGCGCTGCGGTCGAAGACGATCGAGGCGTAGTACTCGGACTCGATCTGCGGGGCGGCGGTCTCGACCCACACCTCGTGGACCGTGAAGCCCTTGATGTCCATGCCGAGGATGGCGTCGGAGGCGGCGCGCGCCTCGTCCTCGTCGTTGGCGATCTTGATGCCGCCGGCCTTGCCGCGGCCGCCGACCTTCACCTGTGCCTTGACGGCGCAGGGGAAGCCGATCTCCTTCGCGGCGGCGACGGCCTCGTCGACCGTTCGCGCCGGGCGTCCGTCAGGGACGGGGATTCCGTGTCGGGCGAAAAGCTGCTTGCCCTGGTATTCGAGCAGGTCCATAGGAGGCCACGACGTTATTGCAGGAGTCCGGCCGGATGCTTCGTGCCCAAACGACCGCGCCCCGCCAAGTGGTCGATAGATGGCACAATGCCGGGCCGCATGGCACTCCCCAAGAACATCCAGTGGATCACCTTCGACGTCTACGGCACCTTGATCGATTGGGAGTCGGGTGTTGCCGACGCGTTCGAGCGGGAGGCCAAGCGCGACGGCTTCACGATCGACCGCACCCAGGTCGTCGATCTCTTCCTCGATGCGACCAAGGAGATCCAGGGCGGGTCCTACGAGCTCTACGCCGAGGTCCTGCGCCAGGCGGCGATCAAGATCGCCAAGGAGATCGGCTGGCCGCTGGAGCCGTCGCGGTCCGGGTTCCTGCCGGACTCGGTGAGCCGCTGGGGCGCGTTCAAGGAGACCAACCCGCAGCTCAAGAAGTTCATGGGCAAGTACCAGACGGGTCTGATCTCCAACATCGACGACAAGCTCCTCGGGCTGACGCGCCGCCACATCCCGGCCGACGTCGACCTCGTCGTCACCGCCCAGCAGGTCCGCTCCTACAAGCCCGATCCCGCGCACTTCAACGAGTTCGCGCGGCGGATCGGCGGCAAGAAGGGCTGGGTCCACATCGGGTCCGGGCTCTACACGGACATCGAGCCGGCGACGAAGCTGAAGGTCCCCACGATCTGGGTCAACCGCCGCAAGGAGGAGGTCCCGCCGGGCGGCAAGAAGCCGACCGCCGAGGTCAAGAACCTCCTCGAGGCGGCCAAGCTGCTGGGGCTGTAGGGCCCGGGGGTCGTCGTGCAGGTCGTCGCGCTCGATCCCGGCGTCATCGTCGCCCGGAGCGTCAAGTGGCAGACGACGTGCACGCTGCTGCACCAGGGCGACGAGACGTTCATCGTCGACTCGCCGGTCTTCCCGGACGAGCTCGACGCGCTGCCGGGGATCCTGGGCCAGGCCGGCTGGGGGCTTTCCGGGCTGCTGGCGACGCACGCCGACTGGGACCACCTCCTGGCGCGCCTGGCGTTCCCGGAGGCGCCGCTGGGCGTGGCGGAGACGACCGCGGCACGGCTGCGCGCCGAGCCTGGCGTGGCGCAGCGCAAGCTGCGCGAGGTCGACGAGGACGACTACGTGACGCGCCCGCGGCCGCTGTCGCTGGGGCAGGTCCAGGCGCTGCCGGTGCCGGGGAAGCTCGACCTGGGGGCCGACGCGGAGCTGGAGCTGATCCCGGCCGACGGGCACACGGCGGACGGCATGGCGATCTGGGCGCCGTTCGCGCGGGTGCTGGTGGCCGGCGACTACGTCTCGCCGGTCGAGATCCCGATGATCTCCGAGGGCGGCTCGCGCAACGCGTACGTCGCGACCCTGCTGCGGCTGGCGCCCTACGTCGAGCAGGCCGACTGGGTCGTGCCCGGCCACGGCGCCCCGATCGACGGCCAGCGCGCGCTGGCGATCCTGCGCGAGGACGTCAAGTACCTGGAGTCGCTCGGGGGCGAGGCGCCGGCCGCCCTGCCGATGGCGCGCCGCGACCGCGTGCAGCAGCAGATCCACGCCGAGAACGTGACGCGCGCATGACCGCCGGCGGCCTGCAGCACGTCTCGCTCGAGACCCGGCCGGCCGACGTCGCGGCCGAGGTCGCCTTCTGGGCGTTGCTGGGGTTCTCGCGCGTCGAGCCGCCGGGGACGCTGGGCGAGATCGCGACCTGGGTCCAGTCCGGCACGACCCAGATCCACCTGCTCTACAGCGACGACCCCGTGCGCCCGCCGCGCGGCCACGTCGCCGTGGTGGCCCCGGCGCCGTTCGAGGCGACCATCAGCGCGCTCGAGGCCGCGGGCCACCCCACGGAGCCGCGAACTCGGCACTGGGGCGCGGCCCGCTCCTACGTGCACTCGCCGAGCGGCCACCTCGTCGAGGTCATGGCGGCGCCGCCGGTCGTCGGCTGACGAGGTAGCCGCGCGGACAGCGCGGGGGCGAGTTCCGGCCGCCGGTCGCCTTGACCGGCATATGACACGTCAACTCGACCACGACGCCCTCATGGCGGTGCTGGCCGCCGAGCGACACGGCGTCCTGGCGCGCCGGGTCCTCCGCGAGCACGGCATCGCGGACGGGACGATCGACGACCGCCTCCGCCAGCGTCGGCTGGTGAGCCTGCACCGCGGGGTCTACGCCCTCGGGCACGCTGAGCTGCGCGACGAGGGGCGCTGGCTCGCCGCCGTCGAGGCGTACGGCCCGAGCGCGGCGCTCAGCCACGCGACCGCCGGGGCGCTCTGGGCGATCCACGACGCTCCGGTCCTGCCGGTCCACGTCACGCTCGCCAAGCGCTCGGGCTCCGCGCGCCGGTCTGGCACGGTGCCGCACCGGGTCGCCACCATGGCCGCCGGCGAGGTCGTTCTCCATCGCGCGATCAGGGTCACCTCGGTGGCGCGGACGATCCTGGACCTCGCGGCCACCGTGCGGGGCCGACGGCTCGAGCAGGTCGTCCGCCGCGCCTCACGGCTGAGGCTCTTCGACCTCGTCGAGCAGCGCGCGATCCTCGATCGCCATCCGCGGCGGCCGGGAGCGGCCGAGCTGGCACGACTGCTCCTCCGGCTCGACGGACGCGGAACCGATGACTTCCGCAGCCGGATGGAGATCGCGTTCGCGCAGTTGTGCGATGACTACACGTTGCCGCGCCCGCTGATCAACGGCATCGTCCTCGGGGAGCGCGTCGACTTCCACTGGCCGGGGACGACGCTGATCATCGAGACCGACGGCTTCGAGTTCCACGCCATGCCGACGACGTTCGCGGAGGATCGCCGTCGCGATCAGCGCCTGGCGCTGGCGGGCTATACGGTCGTGCGCCTGACCTGGGACCAGGTCACCGGCGACGCGCGGGCCACCGCCGCCACCGTCTCCGCACTTCTGTCGCAGTGCCGGTCGAGTTGACGGGCGCTGTGCCGGTCAAGTCGACCGGCGGCCGTGTTGGCCGCGCCCCTACGCGTCCGGCCCCGCGTCGAGGTGGCGGCGCATGTAGAGGTCGCGGGGCTCGCCGGCGGTGAAGCCGAAGGACGCATAGAGGGCGAGGGCGGGCGCGTTGGCCTCGTTGACGTCGAGCTCCATGCGGCGGCAGCCGCGTTCCAGCGCGCGGGTGGTGGCGAAGTCGAGCAGCGCCCGGGCGACGCCCTTGCCGCGGGCGGCGTCGTCGACGAAGACGTCCTCGACGAGGCAGTCGCGGCCGGCGCGCCAGATGCCCATGCGGTAGCGGAGCTGGACGACGCCCGCGGGTGGGGAGTCGTCGTTGGCGGCGGCGAGGACGAAGTCGGTGTCGCGGTCGTCGAGGAGGCGCTCGACGCCGGCCAGGAAGGCGTTGTCGGACGGCCAGGAGTAGCCGAGGTGGTCGCGGAAGGCGATGAGCAGCCGCGCGACGATCTCGGCCTCGTGCGGGCCGGCGAGCCAAGCTCTGGCGGGCATCACGCCTCCTGGATGGCGAGCCAGCGGACGGACATGTCCCCGACGACGTCCCCGGCGCCGTCGGTCAACGAGACGTCGACGAGGAACGCGACCCGGCCCTCGCGCTCGAGCTCGGCGAGCAGCGCCTCGGGGTCGGCGCCGAGGACGCCCGTCGCCGTGATCGGGCCGCGCGAGACCTTCTTGTAGGTGATCTCGGCGTTCTGGGGCAGCACTTCCAGGCGCGGCAGCTCGCCCACGAACACCGCCGCGATCGCCGCGCCGGACGCGGCCTGGCCGGCGGCGAAGAGCGCGCTCGCGTGCTGGGAGCCGGTGTGGTTGCGCAGCGCCTGGTCGTCGGGCAGCACCACGACGCCGCGGCCCAGCGCGACCTCCGCGACCTCCAGGCCGACGTGCCCGTTGAACGGGACGGCCTGCTCCAGACCTGCGCGCAGGGGCTCGAAGTCCATGGTGGACGCCAGCCTAGCGGGGGCGGCGGGCGCGGCGGCGGCGCGTCGCGCCGCCGCCGCGCTCACACGGCGAGCAGGTCCAAGCCGTCGGTCGCGACCGTCACGTGCGGATGCACCGCGGCGGCGCGCGCCTGCAGGTCGGCCTCGTCGGC
>JAOPZD010000113.1 GCA_025964295.1 Conexibacter sp. | reverse complement strand
GCCGACGCAGGCGGAGTGGCGCGCCGCGCAGCGGCGGGAGCGGCGCGGCGGGCCGGGCTGGCTGGCGCGCCTGACGAGCCGCTTGCGCCGCACGCCAAGATGATGGTCATGACCGACGACGCGCCGCTGGTGACGACCCGCCTCGCGCTGCACGCCCTCGCCGAGCGGGTGATCGCGCCGCTGCGCGTGCAGGCGACGGGCAACGAGATCGCGCTGCGCGTCCGGCCCGGCGGTTTCGGCACGCCGGACCTGCCCGGCGGCGGCTGGGTCGGGACCGAGGGCACGCGCGTCGTGCGCGTCGACCCCGACGGCGAGGAGCACCGCCAGGCGATCACCACGCTGCGCGCGGCGGCGCGCTTCGTCGGCCTGGCCGAGGACGCCGCCGTCGCGCTGCCCGACGACCCGCTCGAGGTCCACGCGGGCGCCGCGACCGTCCTGGCCGACGCCTGGGCGCGCGGGGAGGAGGCGCTCGCCACGCTGCTCGCGGGCGCCGCGCCCGAGGACGAGGCCTCCGCGATCACGCTCTGGCCCGAGCACTTCGACATCGCCGCCGAGCTCGGCGCCGAGGCCTCCGGCACGCGCGCCACCTACGGCGTCTCGCCGGGCGACGCCGGCCACGAGGAGCCCTACGCCTACGTCGGCCCGTGGACGGCGCCGGCCGCGACCGGGCCGTCGACCTTCTGGAACGCCGCCGGCTTCACCGGCGCGGAGCGCCCCGCCGACGACCCGGACGAGATCGCGGCGTTCTTCGCCGAGGCGCGGCGCCTGCTCGCCGATCCGGCCTGACCTTGCCGCCCTGGCTGTGGACGGCCGCGGGCGGCCGTGACACCGTCGGCCGGTGGCGCTGCGCGTGCTCAGGATCCTGCTGGCCTGCGCCGTCCTCGCGGGCGGCCTGGTCTCCGTGTCGTCGGCGATGACCGGCGGGGAGGACCCGCACCCGGCGCCGGAGACGGCCACGCCGTCGGTCTCGACGGTCATGGGCTGCCACGCGACCGCGCCCGCACCGGGCGCGCTGACCGCCGACTACCTGCGCGACTTCTGCGCGCCGCGGCCGGCGAGCGGCGTCACAAGAGCCCCTGCCGGGTGACGATCTCCTCGGCCAGCGTCTTGTAGCCGACGCGGTCGAAGACGACGGTGACGATCCCGGCGTCGAGGCCCTGGATGGTCCCCTCGCCGAACTTCGGGTGGTGGACGCGCTCGCCGACCGTGAACGGCTCGTCGCCCTCCGACGCGCCGGCGGACACCGCGACGCCGTGGCCCGCGTCGCAGTTGTCGCAGTTGCCGCACGGCGGCTCGAAGGCCTCGCCGAAGTAGCCGAGCAGGAACGCGCGGCGGCAGGTCTCGTGCTCGGCGTAGCCGCGGACCATCTCGACGCGGGAGCGCTCGAAGCGCTCGCGGTCGATCTCCTCGGCGGCCGCCTCCTCGACGCCGTCCTCGAGGTCGGCGCCGTCCAGCGCGGTCACCATGCCGTCGTCGGCGACGTCCACGAGGCCGGCCTCCTGGAGGCGGTGCAGCACGGTCGCCACCCGCGAGCGGCCCATCCCGAGCTCCTCGCGCAGCGCGCCCGCGTCGACCGGCCGGCCCGCGGCCCGCACGACCTGCGCGACGCGCTCCAGCGTGGCGCGGTCGAGCTTGCCGGAGGCGAAGAAGCGGCGGCGGCCGAGGTCCTCGGGGCGGTAGAAGAGCTTGGCGACCGACGGCTCGCCGTCGCGCCCGGCGCGGCCCAGCTCCTGGAAGTAGGCGTCCAGCGACTCGCTGACGTCGAGGTGGAAGACGAAGCGCACGTCGGGCTTGTCGACGCCCATGCCGAAGGCGATCGTGGCGACCATCACCTTGACGTCGCCGTCGGGCGCCATGAACGCCTCCTGCGCGGCGTCGCGCTGCTTGGCCGCCATCCCGCCGTGGTAGGCCGCGGCGCGCACGCCGCGCGCCACCAGCGCCTCCGCGATCCGCTCCGCCGCCTTCTGCGTGGCCACGTAGACGATCCCGGCGTGGCCGTCGTCGTGGCGCCCGGCGACCGCGTCGAGCAGCGCGCGCTCCTTGGCCTCGTCCTCGTGGAAGCGCTGGACGCCGAACCAGATGTTGGGGCGGTCGAAGCCCTTGATGATGATCTCGGGGTCGCGCAGCCGCAGGACCGAGACGATCTCCTCCCGCACCGGCCCGGCGGCCGTCGCGGTCAGCGCCAGGATGGGTGGGCGCCCCAGGCTCTCGGCCGCCGCGCCCAGCTCGAGGTACTCCGGCCGGAAGTCGTGGCCCCACTGCGACACGCAGTGCGCCTCGACGACGACGAACAGCGACGGGCCCGTGGCGCGCAGGCGCTCCAGCGTCGCCGCGTTGGCCAGCTGCTCGGGCGCCAGCAGGACGAACTCGGTCGCGCCCGACTCGAGGCCCTCGAACACGGCCTCGCGCTCGGCGTGGGAGAGGGTCGAGTTGAGCTCGGCGGCGGCGCCGCCCTCGGCCTGGGCGACCTGGTCGCGCTGCAGGGCGATCAGCGGCGAGACGACGACCGTCGGGCCCTCGCGGAAGAACCCGGCGAGCTGGTAGATCGCCGACTTGCCCGAGCCGGTCGCCATGACGACCAGCGCGTCGCGGCCCTCCAGGGCGGCCTCGACGCCCTCCAGCTGGCCTGGGCGCAGGTGGTCGTGGCCCAGCTCGTGCTGGGCGGCCGCCTCGATCTCGTCTTCGTCGGGAAGCGGGGACATCGGTGTGCCTTACCCGACCCTATCCTCGAAGAGGCATGGCCTCCGTCCCCCAATCAGAAGGTCGCCGCACCCGCCTGGCCGCGCAGCGCCGCACGCTGCCCGACGGCCCCGGCGTCTACCTGTTCCACGATGACAAGGGCAAGGTCATCTACGTGGGCAAGGCGAAGTCGATCAAGAAGCGCGTCGCCAGCCACTTCTCCAACCCGGTCACGCGGGGCGCGCACCAGATGGTCGACTCGATCGACAGCGTGGACTTCATCCTGGTCGGCTCGGAGACCGAGGCGCTGCTGGTCGAGCAGAACTTCATCAAGCAGTACCAGCCGCGCTTCAACATCCGGCTGCGCGACGACAAGTCCTACCCCTACATCGCGATCTCGATGGACGAGCCGTTCCCGCGGGTCTACTTCACCCGCGAGCGCCACCGCAAGACGCGGCTGTACTTCGGGCCCTACTCCAGCGCGAAGCGCACCCGCTCGACGCTCGAGACGCTCGGCAAGGTCTTCCAGTACCGCTCCTGCAACGGCGCCGAGCCGGGACGGCGGTCCGGGTCGCCGTGCCTCGACTTCTACATCAAGCGCTGCGGGGCGCCGTGCGTCGACTACGGCGTCGACCGCGCGCAGTACATGGAGTCGATCGACGGCGTCCGGGCGTTCCTGTCGGGCCGCTACCGCGAGATCGAGCGCGACCTCGAGGCGCGGATGAAGGCCGCGGCCGAGAAGCAGGAGTTCGAGCAGGCCGCGCTGGAGCGCAACCGCCTGGCCGCGGTGCGGTCGCTGCTGCAGAAGCAGCGCGTCGCCAACGACGCGCACGGGACGGTCGACGTCGTCGCGGTCGCCGCCGACGGCACCGACGCCAACGCCCAGGTCTTCCAGCTGCGCGACGGCGTCCTCAGCGACCGCCAGTCGTTCTACCTGGACAACATCCAGGAGGGCGGGCTGGCCGAGGTCGCCCAGGAGTTCTTGTTGCAGTACTACGGCGAGGCGACGGTGATCCCGCCGCAGGTCATCGTCCAGGCCGAGGTCGAGGACCTCGGGCCACTGGCCGAGCTGCTGTCCGAGCGCCGCGGCGCCAACGTCGAGGTGCGCGCCGCCGAGCGCGGCGACAAGGCGCGGCTGCTCGACCTCGCCGAGCGCAACGCGCGGCTGGCGCTCGACCAGGAGCGGCTGAAGGCCGAGCGCTCGCGCCAGCAGCGCGTCGAGGCGCTCGACGACCTGCAGGAGGAGCTCGCGCTCGACGCGCTCCCGCTGCGGATCGAGTGCTTCGACATCTCCAACCTGATGGGGACGCACACCGTCGCGTCGATGGTCGTCTTCGAGGGCGGCGCGCCGAAGAAGGCCGACTACCGGCGCTTCACGATCCGCGGCGGGGAGGAGGGCGTGCCCGACGACTTCGCGTCGATGAGCGAGGTGCTGCGGCGGCGGCTGGCCAACTGGGAGCGCCAGCAGGACCTCTCGCCGCACGACCCCGACCGCAACGAGTCGTTCGCGACGCTGCCCAACCTGATCGTCATCGACGGCGGCAAGGGCCAGCTGAGCGCGGGCGTCGACGCGCTGCGCGGCTTCCTGGACCGCGGCGTCGCGGTCGTCTCGCTGGCCAAGCGGATCGAGGAGGTCTTCGTGCCGGGGCGCGCCGAGCCGATCGTCCTGCCCCACGACACGCCGGCGCTGCAGCTGCTGCAGCGCGTGCGCGACGAGGCCCACCGCTTCGCGATCACCCACCACCGCACGCGGCGCGACAAGGCGATGACGGTCTCGGTCCTCGACGACCTGCCGGGCATCGGCGAGGCGCGCAAGCGCACGCTGCTCAACCACTTCGGGTCGCCGGACGCGGTCCTGGAGGCCACGCGCGAGCAGCTCGAGGCGGTGCCCGGGCTCCCGGGCAAGACCGCGCGCGACCTGTACACGTTCCTGCACCGGACGCGGACGGGGCGCTAGGGAACACTGGCCCAGAGGGCCAGGTTCCCTTGCGGGTGTTCGCCCAG
>JAOPZD010000097.1 GCA_025964295.1 Conexibacter sp. | reverse complement strand
CCGGCGCGCCGGCGTTGCGCGTGACGCTCGCCGCCTACCTGGGCCGCGCCCGCGGCGTGGCCGCCGAGCCCGACAACGTCGTCGTCTGCACCGGGATCACGCAGGCCATCGGGCTGCTGGCGCGGGCCCTGCGGCGCGCGGGCGTGACGCGCGTCGCGGTCGAGGACCCGGGCTTCCCGCTGCACCGCATGGTCCTCGCGCGCGAGGGGCTGCGCGTGGTGGCGCTGCCGGTCGACGCCGGCGGGCTGGTCGTCGAGGCGCTGGACCACGCCGACGTCGGCGCCGTGCTCGTCACGCCGTCGCACCAGTTCCCGCTCGGCATGGCGCTGGCGCCCGAGCGGCGCGCGGCGCTGGTGGAGTGGGCGGTCGCGCGCGACGGCTGGATCCTCGAGGACGACTACGACGGCGAGTACCGCTTCGACCGCGACCCGGTCGGAGCGCTCCAGGCACTCGCGCCCGCGCGCGTGACGTACATGGGCTCTGCGTCCAAGACGCTCGCGCCGGCGCTGCGGCTGGGGTGGATGGTCGTCGCGCCCGACCTCGCCGAGGCGGTCGGCGAAGCCAAGGTGCTCGCCGACTCCGGCAGCCCGCAGCTCGACCAGCTCGCGCTGGCGCGGTTCGTCGAGGGCGGGGAGCTGGACCGCCACCTGCGCCGGATGCGCGGCCGCTACCGGGCGCGACGCGACGCGCTGCTCGCCGCGCTGGCCGAGCACCTGCCCGAGCTGGGCGTCGAGGGCATCCCGGCCGGGCTGTACCTGTCGGGTCGCCTGCCGCGCGACGTGGCGCTCGGGCTGCTGCTCGCCCGCGCGTGGGAGCGCGACATCGGGCTGCTCGGCTACGAGCACGGCGGCGTCGCGCGGCTCCTGCTGGGCTACGCGAACCTGCCCGAGCCGTCGGTGGCCCCGGGCGTCCGGGCGCTCGCCGACGTCGTCCGCGGCTAAATGGGGTTGTCGACGTCGACGAAGACGTGGTCGACGCCGAACTCGCGCTCCAGCAGCGCGCCGATGCTGCGCACGCCGAACGTCTCGGTCGCGTGGTGGCCGGCGGCGAGGAAGTGGATCCCGGCGTCGGTGGCGATGCTGAACGCGCGCTCGGCGGGCTCGCCGGTGAGGTAGGCGTCGAGGCCGAGGTCGATCGCGCCGGCGACGTCGTCGGTGGCGGCGCCGGACACGATCCCCAACGTCCGGATGCGCTCCGGGCCGGCGGCGATGACCAGCGGCTCGCGGCCGCCGACCGCCGCGCGCACGCGCGCCGACAGCTCGGCGATCGTGAGCCCGGGATCCGGGAAGGCGACGCGCACGCCGAGCGCCTGGCCGTCGTGCTCGGCGAAGGGCTGCGGCTCCTCGCCGCCGAGGGCCCGCGCCAGCAGCGCGTTGTTGCCGTGCTCGGGGTGGGCGTCGAGCGGGAGGTGGTAGGCGGCCAGCGCGACGTCGTGGTCGAACAGCGGCTTGAGGCGGCGGTGGAGGATCGGCGTGATCTCCTGCGGGTCGCCGCGCCAGAAGAGGCCGTGGTGGACGACGATCAGATCGGCCCCGGCGGCGACCGCCGCGTCGATCAGCTGACCATTCGCCGAGACGCCCGTCACCACTGTCTGAACCTCCGCGGGTCCGGGTACCTGCAGGCCGTTGGGGGCATAGTCGCGGAAGGCGTCGATTGCGAGCAGCCGGTCCAGGTGGTCGACGAGTTGTGTGATTTGTGCCATGACGGGTATGGGAAACGCTACAGTTCCCGCACGGCGTGACCTGGGGAGGTCGCGAAGCAAGCGGGAGACAGGGAACGGGATCTTGGCAACGCTCGCCTCACCGGGCGTCTCCGCGACGGCGCGGAGTCGCCCCGACGTCACCGACCACGATCTGGTGCAGGCCGTCCGGGCCGGGGACGACCACGCCTTCGAACGCCTGTACCACCGCTACCACCGGCGGATCAGCGCCTACATCTTCGGCATGGTCCACGACCACGGCCGGGCGGAGGACCTCACGCAG
The DNA here is from genome assembly GCA_025964295.1 of Conexibacter sp. The sequence goes on along the minus strand of JAOPZD010000097.1, from coordinate 923 downwards.
GAGGTCTTCGTCGCCGCGCTGCGCCGCATGCGCCAGACCGACCGGCCGATCGCCTTCAAGCCGTGGGTCTACGAGATCGCCAAGAACGCGTGCATCGACGCGTTCCGCCGCTCGCGCCGCGCCGAGGAGGTCTCGATCGACCCCGAGGACGGCGGGCTCGGGCCGGCCGACCACGGCAAGCTCCAGTCGACCGGCCCGACGCCGGACGCGGCCGTCGAGCACAAGCAGCAGCTCGACGACCTGCGCGGCGCGTTCGGCGGGCTCAGCGACGCCCACCACCAGATCCTCGTCATGCGCGAGCTCGAGGGCCTCTCCTACCGCGAGATCGGCGAGCGGCTGGGCATGAGCCGGCCGTCGGTCGAGTCCACGCTGTTTCGCGCGCGCCGGCGGCTGACCGAGGAGTACACCGAGCTGCGCACCGGCGAGCGCTGCCTGCGGATCCAGGAGATCATCGGCCGCGCCGAGGCGGCGGCCGGCGCGGTCGCGCTCGGCACGCGCGACCAGCGCCGGGTCGGCAGCCACATCTCGCACTGCCAGCCGTGCCGCAGGCACGCGGTGATGGCCGGGCTCGACGCCTCCGTCATGGCGCGCCGCCCGAAGCGGGCGCGCATCGCGGCGGTCCTGCCGCTGCCCGCGTTCCTGCGCAAGCGGTGGCTCGGCGGTGGCGGCGACGGCGGCACGGTCGACGCGGCCTCGGCGCACGCGGCCCTGCACGGGCCGGTGCTGGCGCAGGCCTCGATGGCCGCCGCGCAGTACGGCGAGCCGACGATGGCCGGCTGGATGAAGGCGACGGCGCTGGCCACCGCGGTCGCGATCGCGGGCGTCGGCGCGGGCGCCGCGGACCACGCGGTGCGCGCCGGCAGCCATCACGACGCGCCGATCGTCAAGTCCGGCGCGGCGCCCTCGACGGCCGCGGCCGCGGC
>JAOPZD010000089.1 GCA_025964295.1 Conexibacter sp. | reverse complement strand
AAGCTCGACTCCATCAGCGCCTCGCGCGGCGACCAGCCGCCGTCGGGGACCGGCGCCGCGGCCGCCGCGCCGGCCAGGCCGTGGATCAGGCCCACCAGCCCGAGGACCGTGGCCAGCGAGGACTGCGCGTCCATCGCCCGGACCTCGACGGTCCCCAGCCGCGGATGCGGCCGGATGTCCCACCACAGGAACGTGTAGTCGGGCGCGTCGCCCGCGGCGACGACCGCCGCCACGCTCTCCTCGAAGTCCTCGAACGACGCGAACGCCCGCGGGATGTCCCCGCGCGGGTAGCCGCGGAAGAGCTGGGCGCGCGCGGTGGCCAGGCCGCTGTCGGCGCCGTGCCAGAACGGGGAGTTGCCCGCGAGCGCCTGCAGCAGCGGCAGCCACTCGCGCAGGCCGTTGTACACGCGGATGGCGGTCTCGGCGTCCGGCATCCCGACGTGGACGTGCAGCGCGCAGGTCGGCGTGCGGCGCAGGAGCCCGCGCAGCTGGGCGTGGATCTCGTGGTAGCGGGGCTCGTCGACGTGCACGACGTCGCCGAACGCGCCGTCGGGGTGGATCCCGGCGCCGATCAGCGTCGCGCCGGCCTCGCGCGCCCGTGCCCGCAGCGCCGCGACGCTGCGCACGCCCTCCTCGGCGGTCCGCGAGACGGGCGACGCGAGCTCGACGAGCGCGGCGTAGGTGTCGGGGTGCGCGCTGCCCGCGCCCTCCGGGACGTCCATCGCCGCCAGCACCTCGACGCCCGTGTGCGACAGCGCGAGCGTCGCGGGGTCGACGACGATCAGCTCCTCCTCGACGCCGAGGGCGAAGTCCCGGCCGGGCGCCCCGAACGCGTTCACCAGCGGCCGGTCGCCGCCCGCGCCAGCAGCCCGAGCCCGAACCCGTAGACGAGCAGGGCCAGCAGCGCCGGGATCGTGCGGCGCACCCACTTGCTCGAGCTGCCCGAGGTGATCCCGGAGAACGGCTTGAGCAGGATGTCGTTGGCGTCGTCGATCAGCTCGTGCGGCTTGGAGTTGACCTGCTCGCGCGCGCGCTCCTGGTCGGGATCCGGGCTCGCGGTCCGCGCCGCGGCGTGGCCGGCGATCTCGGCCTGCGTCTGCTCGGAGGCGGCGCGGGTCTCGTCGATGGCGAACCAGCCCCACCCGGCGATGACCAACAGGCTGCAGACCACGGCGGCGAAGCGCAAAGCCCGTTCGATCACGGCGCATAGACTACGGCCGCTCATGGACGCCACCCAACGCCTCGTGGACGAACTACGGACCCACGCGCTGATCCTCGGCGAGGTCGTGCTCACCAGCGGGGCGACCGCCCAGTACTACGTCGACGCCAAGCGCGCGATCCTGCGGCCCGCGGGCTTCGCCGCGCTCGGCGAGCTCGTCGCCTCTCACGCGCGCGAGTGGCGAGCCACCGCCGTGGGCGGCCTGACGATGGGCGCCGACCCCGTGGCGTGCGCCGCGCTGGCCGGCGGCTTCGACGGCAAGGCCTTCTTCGTGCGCAAGGAGACCAAGCAGCACGGGCTGGCGCGGCGCATCGAAGGTCCGCTGCTGGACAGCGACGACCGCTGCGTGATCGTGGAGGACGTCGTCACCACCGGCGGCTCGACGATCGCGGCGATCGAGGCCGTCCGCGAGGCGGGGCACGAGATCGTGGGCGTGGTCGCGGTCCTGGACCGCCTGGCGGGCGGCGCCGAGCGGATCGCGGCTGCGGCGGGCGCGCCGTACGTCGCCTGCGCGACGATCGACCACGTCTATCCGGATCGCCCGGACGCCGGCTGACCCCGCCGGCGCCCGCGTGTAGGTTGCCGCCCGTGCACGTCCCGGCCGGGTCAGGTCCCACCGAGCTCCTCGCTGCCACGACCCATCGCGTCCTCCTGGTCGAGGACGACGACGGCGACGCGTTCCTGTTCGAGGAGCTGCTGCGCGACGCCGACCTGCAGGTCGCGGTCGCGCGCGAGCGCACGGTCGCGGCCGCCGAGTCGCGGCTGCCCGCGGACGTCGCGTGCGTCGTGCTCGACCTCGGGCTGCCCGACGCCGACGGGCTCGCCGCGCTGCACCGGCTGCGCGAGGCGGCGCCCGGCGTCCCGATGCTCGTGCTCACCGGCCTGTCGGACTCCGCGCGCGGCCTGGAGGCCGTCGCCGCCGGCGCGCAGGACTACCTCATCAAGGGGCGCGTCGACGGCGAGCTGCTGGCGCGTTCGATCCGCTACGCGATCGAGCGCCAGCGGGCCGAGGTCGTCCAGGCCCAGCTGACCGCCGCGATTCTCACCGCCGAGGAGAACGCGCGCCTGGAGCGCGGCCTGCTGCCGCGCCCGCTGGTCGCCGACCCGGCCGTCACGGTCGACACCGGCTACCGGCCCGGCCGCGAGCGCGCGCTGCTGGGCGGTGACTTCTACGACGTGGTCGAGGCGCCCGACGGCACGCTGCACATGGTCGTCGGCGACGTCTGCGGCCACGACCCCGACGCGGCGGCGCTCGGCGTCTGCCTGCGGATCGCCTGGCGCACGCTCGTGCTCGGCGGGCGCGCGGCCGACGAGCTGCTCGGGACGCTCGAGCAGGTGCTCGTCCATGAGCGCCTCGCCGACGAGGTCTTCGCGACCGCGTGCATGGTGAGCATCGCGCCGGACCGGCGCGGCGCCGTCGTCCGGGTGGCGGGCCACCCGCTGCCGATCCTCACGGCCGGCGGCCGCTCCGCGGAGCTGCCGGGCCCGTCGTCGCACCCGCCGCTGGGCATCGGCGCGCCGTCGGGCAGCTGGCCCGAGGTGCCGGTCGGCCTGCCCGCCGGCTGGCGGCTGGTCCTCTACACCGACGGGCTCATCGAGGGCCGCCT
>JAOPZD010000065.1 GCA_025964295.1 Conexibacter sp. | reverse complement strand
GCGCCAGCCAGCGGTCGGCGTCGACGGCCAGGACTTCCGGGACCGGCAGCGCGCCGGCGGCGGCCAGCCAGCGCAGGCCGGCCGCCTCGGCGGCGTAGGCGCCCGGCGCCGCGTCGGGCGACGTCTTGACGAACACGCGCGCGCCGCCGGCGAGCGTCGCGCGGAACGCCGCGTTGAGGTCGCCGCCCGCGATCGGGTCCAGCGCGACGACGTCCTCGCCCAGCGCGGCGGACAGCGCCACCCTCACACCCGGCCGTCCTCCCGCAGGCGCGTCAGCAGCCCGTCGCAAGCGGCCTCGACGAGGTCGAGCACGTGGTCGAAGCCGTCGGCGCCGCCGTAGTACGGGTCGGGCACCTCCAGGTCGCCGGCCGCGACCGACGCGGGGTCGAACGCGCGCAGCAGCACGATCTTCTCGGCCGCCGCGTCGTCGGGCGCGATCCCGCGCAGCGCCGCCACGTTCTGCTCATCGGCCGCCAGGAGCAGGTCATAGGCCTCGAAGTCGGCCTCGGTCACCTGCCGCGCAGCGCCCTCCATGACGATCCCGCGCGTCTTCGCCGCGGCGGTCGAGCGCCGGTCCGGCGGCTCGCCGACGTGCCACGAGCCGATTCCCGCCGAGTCGATCTCGACCACCCCGTCGAGCCCCTCGCGCGCGACGGCGGCGCGCATCACGGCCTCGGCCGTCGGCGAGCGGCAGATGTTCCCCATGCAGACGAAGAGCAGGCGCATCGCTCCATATGATCGCGGACGCATGCCGCCGACCCCGCTGATCACCGCCCTGCGCGTCCGCTACGTCGAGTGCGACATGCAGGGGCACGTCTTCAACGGCCACTACCTGACGTGGTTCGACATCGCCCACACCGAGGCGCTGCGGGCGGCGACGGGCCTGTCGTACCCCGAGCTGGTGAGCGCGCACGGCGTCGACTTCGTCGTCGCCGAGTCCGGCGTGCGATACCGCCAACCCGCCCGGTTCGACGATCTGCTGCAGGTCGCGGTCACATTCGAGCCGCTGACGAGTTCCTCCTTGACAAGCCGGTTCGCGATCGACCGCGACGGGGTGTCGATCGCGACCGGCTTCCTGCGCCACGTCTGCGTCGACAGCAAGGACTACAAGAAGACCCCGTGGCCGGACGCGTTCCGGGCCGCGCTGGCGCCCTACGTCGCCGAGCCGTCGAACGACGCGACGACCCCGTCGCGCCCGATGTAGCCCTCCGCGCCGCCGACGCAGACGTACGTCGACTCGCCCTCGCCGACGTTCTTCAGCGACCGCACGGTGGCCGCGTCGACCCGCGCCAGCCCGCCTTCCTGCAGCACATGGCGCGTGCCGTCGGCGAAGCGGATCTCGATCGAGCCGCGGTGGACGAAGTACAGCTCCTCCTGGCGCTCGTGCGCGTGCGGGCTCGTCTCATAGCCCGGTGGCAGCACGATCGCGTTGACCCCGAACGCCGTGACGCCGAGCGGGTCGCGCACCTTGCGCATCCCGGGCCCCTCGCCGAGGTCGGACAGGTGGGCGACGGCGTATCCGTCGCCGGTGGTGATGGACATTGCGTCATCGTATGGGCATGCCCTACCTGCCTGCCGAAGACCGCTACGACGACCTCGTCCCCTACCGCCGCACCGGCCGCTCCGGTCTCAAGCTGCCGGCGATCTCGCTCGGCCTCTGGCACAACTTCGGCGACGACCGCTCGCTGGGCTCCCAGCAGGCGATCGTCCGCCGCGCGTTCGACCGCGGGATCACGCACTTCGACCTGGCCAACAACTACGGTCCGCCTCCCGGCAGCGCCGAGACGAACTTCGGCCGCCTTCTAGCGACCGACCTGAAGCCCTACCGCGACGAGCTCGTCATCTCCACCAAGGCCGGCTACGACATGTGGCCCGGGCCCTACGGCGAGTGGGGCTCGCGCAAGTACCTCATGTCGAGCCTGGACCAGTCGCTGCAGCGGATGGGCCTCGACTACGTCGACATCTTCTACAGCCACCGCTTCGACCCCGACACCCCGCTCTACGAGACGATGAGCGCGCTCGACGCCGCCGTGCGCCAGGGCAAGGCGCTCTACGTCGGCATCTCGTCCTACTCGGGCCACCGCACCGAGGAGGCCGCCCAGATCCTGCGCGACCTCGGCACGCCGGTGCTCATCCACCAGCCCTCCTACTCGCTGCTGAACCGCTGGGTCGAGGAGGACCTCCTCGACGTCCTCGAGCGCGAGGGCATCGGCTGCATCGCGTTCTCGCCGCTGGCCCAGGGCATGCTCACCGACAAGTACCTGGGCGGCGACGTCCCGGCCGACTCGCGCGCGGCGCAGGACCACTTCCTCAAGCGCGACATGCTGACCCCGGAGGCGCTGGCGCACATCGAGGCCCTCAACCGGATGGCGCAGGAGCGCGGGCAGTCGCTGGCGCAGATGGCGATCGCCTGGACGCTGCGCGACGAGCGCGTCACCTCGGCCCTGATCGGCGCCTCCAGCGTCAAGCAGCTCGACGAGAACCTCGCCGCCCTGACCAACCTCGACTTCACCGAGGAGGAGCTGGCGACGATCGACCGCCACGCCGTCGACGCCGGGATCAACATCTGGGCATCGTCGAGCGCCGCCTAGGCACCCGACCCCACCCGACCTGAGGGTGTGGCGGGCCGTACCTGCGGACGGGAGCCACCTCCGTCGCCCCGCGCCTAGGCGACCGGAAGGATCCGCCCATGCAGTCGCATGCGCATCAGATCCAGGCGATCCTGGCTCGGGAGCTGGACATGCACGCCCGTCAGGTCGCGCTCGTCCAGTCCAGCCTGCTGACCGTTCCGCCGCGCAGCTCGGGGATTGCTGCAGGCGTCCGGGCGCAGGCGGGCGGGCGGCCCTGATCCGCCGGCGCTCCCCTAGGCGTTGACGACGCGCCGCGCCGGCACCGCGTCGGCGACCGCATAGCTGCCGGCAGCGACGACGGCACTGACGAGGGCCACGGACGGCCAGGCCCCGATGCCGTGCGCCAGCACGTGGGACCCGGCGAAGGCCGCGAGGTAGAGCCCGACCAGGCCCGCCGCGCGGCCGTTGCCGACCCGCTCGCGCCAGCGCAGCGCACACCAGCCGCAGCCCGCGATCAGCACGACGCCGCCCAGCGGCCGGACGCCGGTGGCCTGCGCGACGGCGAAGCCGGCCGCCAGCGAGCCGGCGGCGACGGGCCAGGTGGGAAGGCGCTTCATGCGCTCCACGGTATCGCCCGCCGCTCGGTCGCCTCGCGTCCTCCCGAGGCGGGCCGGCCTCGGCCCAGGGTGCCGAACACGCGATCCCCGGGTAGAGGACCGCGCGCCATGTGGAACAGCCACGACACCCTCCTGGTCATCAAGCTCGTGATCGCGATCGCCGCGATCGTGATCCTCGTCGCCCGCTACAAGCTGCACCCGTTCCTCGCGCTCACGCTCGGAGCGCTGGGCCTCGGGCTGGCCGCGCCGGAAGGGCCCGCCGACCTCCTGGACTCCTTCAAGGGCGGCGCCGGCGACACGCTGGGCAACGTGGGCATCGTCCTCGCGCTGGGCACGATGCTCGGCAAGCTGCTGGCCGAGTCCGGCGGCGCCGACCAGATCGCCACGACGGTCATCCGCCACAGCGGCCGCGAGCGCCTGCCGTGGGCGATGGCGCTGATCGCCTTGATCGTCGGCATCCCGCTCTTCTTCGAGATCGGGGTGGTGCTGCTCGTCCCCATCATCTTCACCGTCGTGCGCGAGCTGCGCGCGGAGGGCAAGGAGGTGAGCGGCCAGACCTACCTGCTGCTGGGGCTCCCGGCGCTCGCCGGCCTGTCGGTCCTGCACGGCCTCGTCCCGCCGCACCCCGGCCCGCTGATCGCCATCGGCGCGCTGCACGCCGACCTCGGCACGACGCTGGCCTACGGCCTCGTCGTCGCAATCCCGACGGTCGCGATCTGCGGCCCGCTGTTCGCGCGCTTCGCGTCGCGCTGGGCGACGGCCGACCCGCCGCAGGCGCTGATCGACCAGGTCGCCAAGGAGGCCAAGCACGAGAACCCGCCGAGCTTCGGGCTGACGTTGTTCACCATCTTGCTCCCCGTCGCCCTGATGCTGGTGCGCACCGCCGCCGACCTCGCGTTCAGCGAGGGCGACAAGATCCGCGACTGGGCCGAGTTCATCGGCGACCCGATCGTCGCGCTGCTGATCGCCGTGCTCGTCTCGCTCTACACGCTGGGCGTCGCGCGCGGCTTCAAGGGCGACCAGCTGCGCGACTTCCTCACCGAGGGCCTCGCGCCCGCCGCGACGATCCTGCTGATCATCGGCGCCGGCGGCGCGTTCAAGCAGGTGCTGATCGACTCCGGGATCGGCGACTCGATCGCCAAGGGCGTGCAGTCGGCCGGCATCTCGGCGCTGCTGCTGGGCTGGCTGGTCGCGGTGCTCATCCGCCTGGCGACGGGCAGCGCGACGGTGGCGATCACGACCGCCGCGGGCATCATGGCGCCGATCGTCGCCAAGGACGCGTCGGTCAACGGTCCGCTGCTCGCGCTGGCCATCGGCTGCGGCTCGCTGTTCCTCTCCCACGTCAACGACGCGGGCTTCTGGCTCATCAACCAGTACTTCGGGATGACGGTCAAGGACACGTTCAAGACCTGGTCGGCGATGGAGACGCTGATCTCCTGCGTCGGCATGGCCGGCGTCATGATCCTGTCCGTGATCGTGTGAGCGAGGGCACGCCGAACATCGTCGGGATCGACATCGGGACCACGAGCGCGAAGGCCGGCGCGTTCGACGACGACGGCCGCGAGACCGGCGCGACCGAGGTCGCCTACCCGCTGCTCGAGCCCCGGCCCGGCTGGGCGGTGCAGGAGCCGGCCGTCGTGGTCGACGCGGTCGTGGCGGCCGCCCGCGGCGCGATCGCGGCCGCGCGCGCCGC
>JAOPZD010000676.1 GCA_025964295.1 Conexibacter sp. | reverse complement strand
GGCGACCGCGCGCTCGCCGTGGAAGGCCTGGTCGTCGAGGTCGTGCATGACGCCGGCCTGGCGCACGGCGCGCTGCTCGGCGAGGTTCCAGCCGCCGCGCGAGGCGGCGCCGGCCGCGCCGGCGGGGAGGACGATCGCGGCCGTCGCGGCGAGGGCGGCGAGCAGGCAGAGCAGGGGCAGTCGGCGGTGGGACATCGCAGGGCTGGTGTCGGCGTCCGCCGAGCCGGTCTTGAGGGAGGGCGTCCGGTCCCGGCGCCTACAATCGATGGGGATGAGCATCGCCGACAGCGTCAAGCAGGATCTCACCACCGCGATGAAGGCGGGGGAGAAGGAACGCGTCGGCGCGTTGCGCCTCGTGCTGTCGGAGCTGCAGAAGGCCGCCAAGGACGGCAGCGACGACGAGCTGACCGTCCTGCGCCGCGAGCGCAAGCGCCGCCTGGAGTCCGCCACCGCCTTCCGCGACGCCGGCCGCGTCGAGCTCGCCGAGGGCGAGGAGGGCGAGGCCGCCGTCATCCAGGCCTACCTGCCGGCCGAGCTCGGCGACGACGAGCTGCGCGCCATCGTGGCCGCCGCGATCGCCGAGACCGGCGCGTCGACGCCCAAGCACATGGGCGGCGTGATGAAGGCCGCCATGGAGAAGACCGGCGGCCGCGCCGACGGCAAGCGGGTGTCGGCCCTGGCCCGGGAGGCGCTGGCATGAGCGCGTCGCTTCGCGATCGAGAAGGGAACGGCAAGTGAGCGCCCGCCGCCAGATCGAGCTGAGCAACGAGGTCGCGACCGCCCTGAGCGGCCCGCACGACGCCGTCCTGCGCCAGCTCGAGGAGCACGTCGACTGCGAGCTCTACCTGCGCGGCAACCTCGTCACGCTCGAGGGCGACGCCGAGGCGGTGGCCAACGCCGCCGTGGTCGTGCACGAGCTCTCCGAGCTGATCGCGGGCGGCCACGAGATCACGTCGGGCACGCTCGACGCGGTCACCAGCGCGCTGGACCAGCACGAGTCGCCGGCCAAGGTGCTCGAGGACGTCGTCTGGCGCCACCGCTCCGCCAAGGTCGCGCCGAAGTCGGTCAACCAGAAGCGCTACGTGGATTCCATCCGGAGCAACACGGTGACCTTCGGGATCGGCCCGGCCGGCACCGGCAAGACCTTCCTGGCCGTCGCGATGGCCGCCGCCGCGCTGGCGCGCAAGGAGGTCAACCGCATCATCTTGACCCGCCCGGCCGTCGAGGCCGGCGAGCGCCTGGGCTTCCTGCCCGGCGACCTGATGGCCAAGATCGACCCGTACCTGCGCCCGCTCTTCGACGCGCTCAACGACATGCTCGATCCCGAGAAGGTCGCGGGCTTCCTGGAGAAGGGCGTCATCGAGGTCGCGCCGCTGGCCTTCATGCGCGGCCGGACGCTCAACGACTCCTTCATCATCCTCGACGAGGCGCAGAACACGACGCCCGAGCAGATGAAGATGTTCCTGACCCGCCTGGGCTTCGGCTCCAAGATGGTCATCACGGGCGACATCACGCAGGTCGACCTCCCGCGCAACGAGAAGTCGGGCCTGATCGTCGTCGGCGACATCCTCGAGGAGGTCGACGGCGTCGAGTTCGTCCGCTTCGGCGGCGGCGACGTGGTCCGCCACCGCCTGGTCCAGCGCATCGTCGAGGCCTACGACGCGCACGACCAGGCCGCGGCGCCGGACCTGCGCACCGCGGCGTCCGAGCGCAAGCGGGCCTAGGACCACATGAGCCTGGAGGTCGAGGTGCTCGACGCCGAGCTGGCCGATGGTCGCGACGACCTGCCCGCCGAGGGCGACATCGTCCGGCTGGTCGCGCTGGCCGTCGCGACGGCGGGCGTGCGCGAGGGCCACGTGGCCGTCGCGTTCGTCGACGCGGCGCGGATCGCCGAGCTCAACGCCGAGCACCGCGGCAAGGAGGGGCCGACCGACGTGCTGTCGTTCCCGATCGACGAGGCCGAGCCCGACGGGGTGGGCGGCGCGCCGGAGTCCCGTGAGCTGGGCGACGTCGTGATCTGCCCGGAGCACACGATCGACATCCGCGAGGCGATCGTCCACGGGGCGCTGCACCTCGTCGGGATGGACCACGAGGTCGACGAGGGTGAGATGCTGGCGGTCCAAGGGGAGATCCTGTCGTGGTGAGCAACCTCAACACCCGTGCCGGCCTCGTCGCGCTCGCCGGCCGGCCGAACGTCGGCAAGTCGACGCTCGTCAACGCGATCGTCGGCCAGAAGGTCGCGATCGTCTCCGACAAGCCGCAGACCACGCGGCGCGCGATCCGCGGCGTCATCACCCGCGAGGACGCGCAGCTGGTGCTCACCGACCTGCCCGGCGTGCAGAAGCCGCTGGACAGCCTGACCGAGCGCATGCAGCGCCGCGTCGAGCGCGAGCTGGCCGAGACCGACGTCGCGTTGATGGTGCTCAACGCCGAGCAGGGCGTCGGACCGGGCGACCGCTGGATCGCCAACGCGCTCAAGAGCGCGCCGTGCCCGGTGGTCATCGCGGTCAACAAGGTCGACCGCCTCGACCGCCCGCACATCATCCTCGCGCTGGAGGCCGCCGCCGAGCTCGGCGTCGGCGACGAGATCTTCCCGATCTCCGCGCGCAAGGGCACCGGCGTGCAGGCGCTCGCCGACCACCTCTTCGCGCTCGTCCCCGACTCGCCGTTCCTCTTCGACGCCGACGAGACCAGCGACGTCTCGCCCTACGTCCACCTCGCCGAGCTGGTCCGCGAGCAGGTCCTGCGCCGCACCTTCCAGGAGGTGCCGCACGCGGTCGAGGTCGTCGTCGAGGAGGTCGAGGCCGACCGCGAGGACCTCACGGTCGTCCACGCCCGCGTCTGGGTCGAGACCGACTCCCAGAAGGGCATCCTCGTCGGCGCCGGCGGCAAGATGATCCGCGCGATCGGCACCGCCGCGCGCAAGGAGCTCGAGCGCGAGCTCGGCACGAAGGTCCACCTCGACCTCATCGTCCGCGTCCGCCGCGGCTGGCGCGGCGACGAGAGCCTGCTCGACCGCCTGGGGTTCGACAACTAGCGGTTGGTCTGCGGCCTCAGCAGGCCTGGTAGACGTACCCAGAGCGGCCCTTGGCCACGACGTCGCGGTCGCGGTAGGTGATGGAGATGCTCGAGCCCCGCGCGGCGCAGGCCGCGTCGTAGTTGGACGAGCCGCCGTTGTCGGTGTACTCGATCTCGTAGACGCGGTTGCCGTAAGGCCTGGTGTACGCGCCGCACTCGGCGTAGACGTTGCACTCCTCGGCGATCGCGAAGTCGAAGCCCAGCGCCTTGCCGGCGCTGCCGAGCTCGGCGGTGTTCTTCTGCGCGATGGCCAGGCCGCGAGCATGCGCGCGCCGGATCAGCAGCGATGCGAAGGCCTTGTTGTCGGCGAGCGTCAGCTTCTTCTTCGAGCGGGAGTAGGAGTCGAGGTTGTCGGGCTCGACGGCCTCGTAGCCCGCGCTCGCGCAGCCGTCGATCCAGGGGCCGAGCACGCGCAGCAGCGCCCTGCGCCTGGCGGCGGTCGAGGTGTCGAGCAGCATCTCGTTCCACTCGCCGTCGACGACGTGGCGGCCGTTCTTCTTCAACAACAGGTCGTTGTGCCTGGCCTTCCACCACGTCGCCTGGCCGGCCTGGGTTTGGAACGCGTTGACGTAGCAGACGTCGTACTTGCCGGCGACGGGCGCGGCGGTGCGGTCGCGGTCGACGATCCCGACGGTCGACGCCGGGGTGTAGGCGCCGCCGATCTGGTAGTCGAACTGGGCGTTGGCGGGGGGAAGGGCGGGCGCGGCGTGCGCGGCGGCGGGTGCCGCGCAGGCGGCGCTCAGGGAGACCGCCAGGACGGCCCGGCGGATGGGTGCGGTCAGCATGGGACCCATGGTGCCTCCTCGGCCGGCGCGGCGTCCGTGCCGCGCCCGCCGCCGCGCCTCACGCCATCTGCGGCACCCGCCCCACGGCCTCGACGTAGAGCGGCATCGTCTGCTCGAGCCCGTCGGCGCCGTACCCCGCGGTGACGCGGAGGTCGTCGACGATGAGCGAGGCGTCGATCATCAGGCGCCGGAACCGCTCGTCCTCGCGGATCGCGTCGAGCTGGGCGTGGGAGCCCTCCAGGAGCATGCAGCCCTCCATCAGGCCGTTGGGCTCCAGCAGGAGGACGTCGAAGCCGGCGATCCGCCCCGCGTCCCGCAGCTCGGCGTAGAAGCCGAGCGCCTCCTCGAAGACCTCCAGGCCGTGCTGCTCGCGGCCTCGTACCGGCTTGGCCCAGCTGATGATCAGAACCCTGTCAGCCATGACGGCTCCTTGGGTGGTGGCGGCCCGGCCCGATGGTCGGACCTGTCGCCCGATGCTCCCACCGGCGCGCCCCGCCGATCAAGGCCGCCGGGCCGATAGCTAGGTTCTGGCGATGGCGCCCCGCGATCCAGAGCCCGCCGAGGCCCTCGCCGCGTTCGAGGCCACGCTCGACGAGGTCGCGGTCGCCGGCGACGTCCAGCGCGCCGTCTGGTTCGGCGCGCCCGCCGCGAAGGTCGCGGGCAAGATCTTCGTCGCGCTGCGCCGCGGCGCGCTGATCGCCCGCCTCGGCGCCGAGGAGGTCGACCACCGGGTGGCGGCCGGCGACGGCGTGCGCTTCGACCCCTCGGGCAGGGGCCGTCCGATGAAGGACTGGCTGGAGTCCAACGCCGAGCACGCCGAGTGGACCGAGCTCGCTCTCGGCGCGCTCGCCTTCACCGCCGCCAGGGACCAGGACTAGGACTAGGACTACGTCAAGCCCTAGTTGATCAGCCGGTTCTCCGTGCGGTTGATCGCCAGCCGCCAGGCCACGAGGCCGAAGGCGATGATGAAGCCCAGGTGCCAGAAGTCGATCCAGCCCAGGCCGAAGACCGCGTCGCGGACCAGCTGGACGCAGTGGTACAGCGGGTTGACGTTGGCCAGGATGCGCGCCCACTCCGGCAGGCCCGAGATCGGGAAGAACGTGCCGGCGACGAGGAACAGCGGCGTGATCACCGTCGAGGTCACGTAGCTGAAGTTGTCGATGGACTTCATCAGCGCCGAGATCAGGATCCCGAACGACGCCCAGCCGAAGCCGGCGAGGAACGCGATGAACGGGACCAGCAGCATGCCCCACGACGGGTCGAGCCCGAAGACGATCGCGACGAGCATCGGCGCGCAGCCGTAGACGCCGGCGCGCATCGAGATCCACAGCGCCTCGGCGGTGACGATCTCCTCCGTGTCGACGGGCGCGGCGAGGATCGCGTCGTAGGTCCGCTGGAACTCCCGTTTGACGTAGGTGCCGAACATCGCCGGGAAGACGGAGGAGAACAGCACGGCGGTGGCGACCGTGCCGGTCCCGACGAACTGGACGTAGTCGAGCCCGTTGACCTTGGACACCAGCGAGCCGAAGCCGAACCCGAAGGCGAGCAGGTAGATCGTCGGCTCGACGGTCGACGAGAACGTCGACGCCCGCCAGTAGGACCCGAAGTTGACGACCTCGCGCACGAGGACGCCGGTCAGCGCGGGGCGGTCCAGGCGCCCGGGGCGCTTGAACGTGCTGTCGCGAGCCGCCATCAGGCGATCTCCTCACCGGTCAGCAACACAAAGACGTCCTCCAGGTTGGCGGTGCGGCGCTCGCCCACGGGGGCGTCGCCGTCGAGGTCCTCGGCGCGCAGGATCGTCACCGACGTGCCGGTCCGGCGCGTCGGCCAGCCGCGCACCTGGGCGACCTCCTCGACCTCGCGCAGCCGGGCCGGCGGTCCGTAGACCTCCAGCGCCTCGGCGCCGGCGTGCTCGGCGACCAGGTCGCTCGGCCGGCCGACGGCGACCGCCTGGCCGTTGGAGACGACCA
>JAOPZD010000674.1 GCA_025964295.1 Conexibacter sp. | reverse complement strand
GCGGCGCGGACGACGCCGTTGTAGAGCGCGTTGTTGACCTCGGTCAGCGTGTGGGGCAGCTTGTGGAAGTTGCCGATCCCGCCGACGATCGCCGCCAGGTGGATGACGTGCGAGCAGCCCTGCGTGGCCTTGCGCGCCTCGTCGAGGACGCGCAGGTCGCCCTGGTGGACCTCGCAGCCCTCGCGCATCCACTGGGGCGCCTCGCGCTGGTCGCTGACGCGGACCTCGTAGCGCGGGTCGCGGAGGAGGCGGCGGACGACTGCCGCGCCGATGGTGCCGGCACCGCCGGTGACGAGGACGCGATTCATGCGGTGCCGGACGTTATCGAGGACTCAGCGCACGCCGAGGTCCGCCAGCGCGAGGACCTCGTCGGTGTGCGCGAAGACCTGCGCCGCGCCCCAGCAGTTCCACGGGTCGACGACGAGCGCCTCGCGGCGCGCGCCCTCGGCGATCTGGCGCAGCGCGTCGCGCGTCTGGAACTCCGCGTGGTTGGTGGCGACGACGACCGCGTCGGCGTCCATCACCGCGTCGCCCAGCGACTGCGTCGGCGTCGGCACGTGCGGGTCGTGGATCGCGACGTCGGCCAGCTCGCGCTCGAGCATCCGAATCAGCTTGTAGGACAACGAGTCGCGCTCGTCGTCGGTGTCGGACTTGAAGGCGAGGCCGAGCACGGCGATCCGCTTGTCCTTCAGCGAGCCCAGGCGGCGCTTGAGCCCCTGGACCAGGAACAGCGGCACCGACTCGTTGACGCGCGAGACCGCCAGCAGCATGCCCGGGGCGTTGGAGCGCTCTTCGGAGAAGGCGAAGTCCTTGCGCAGGCACGTCCCCGCGGTGAAGCCCGGGAGCTTGATGCCCCCGCGCGGGTAGTCGCGGTTGATCAGGTCGACGACCTCGAAGACGTTCGCGTCGTACTGGTCGCAGTCCATCATCAGCAGGTTGGGCAGCGCGAACGTGGCGTACCGGTAGATGTTGGTCCAGATCTTCGCCAGCTCCGCCTGGACCGGCGTGGTCTGCACGATCGGCGCGCCGAGGATCCCGAACAGCTCCGCGGCGACCTCGCCGGAGCGCTCGCCGACGCCGCCGACGATGCACGGCAGCGTCGAGATCTCCTCGAAGAACCGCGCCGCGGCGATCCGCTCGGGAACGTGGGCGACGAAGATCTCGGTGCCGACGTCGAACCCGCGGTGCTTCTCCAGGTAGCCGGCGACGAAGTCGGTGGTGTTGGGCGCGATCGTCGAGCGCAGGTGGATCGCGTGGCCCTCGCGCAGGTGCGGCAGCAGGTCGTCGAGGACCGAGCGGATCTGGCGCAGGTCGATCTCGATGTGCGACAGCGCGGGCGTGCCGAGGGTCAGCACGATGTGCGTGGCCCGGTGGGCGTCGGCGGCGCGCTCGTACAGCTCGACGCGGTCGCCGACGCGGTCCAGGATCTCCTGGGCGCCGGGCTCGTCGAACGGCATCCGGCCGGCGCGCAGCGCGGCGATCCGGGCGGGGTCGTTGTCCACGCCGATGACGCTCAGGCCCGCGTCGGCGAACGCGAGCACGAGCGGCAGGCCCACCCTGCCCAGGCCGATGACGGCGACGTCGCTCATGGGCCCGAAGGCTAGCGGGAGGCCGCGCGCGCCCGGCCGAGCGCGCGGCGGTGGCGCCCGTACTGGCGCGCGAACCCGAGCACGAAGCGCGGGTTGTAGGTCAGGTAGCGCTTCCAGAGCCGGCGCGGCTCCTTGGAGAGGCGGAAGAGCCACTCCAGGCCGGCGGACTGCATCCACGCCGGGGCCTGCGGGACGAGGCCCGCGTGGAAGTCGAACGCGGCGCCGACGCCGACGAGCACCGGCGCGTCGATGCGATCGCGCAGCGCGGCCATCCACTTCTCCTGCTTGGGCACGCCGATGCCGACCCAGACGACGTCCGGCTTGGCGTGGTTGATCTCCGCGACGACCGCGTCGATCTCCTCCTCGCTGAGCGTGCGGAAGGGCGGCGAGTAGCCGCCGACGACCTGCAGGCCGTCGAAGCGCCGGCGCAGGTTGAGCGCGAGCTGGACGAGCGCGCCCTGGTTGCGGCCGCCGTAGAGGAACATCCGCGCGCCGGTCAGCGCGGACCGCTCGCAGAACTTCGCCATCAGGTCGGGGCCGTAGACGCGGTGGGTGAGGTCGTGCCCCAGCGCGTTCATCGCCCAGACGACCGGCTGGCCGTCGGGGACGACCAGCGAGGCGCCCTTGACGGCGGCGGCCAGCTCCGGGTCGTCCTGCGTGGCGACGACCGTGTGCGTCGCGGCGACGCAGATGTAGCCCTTGCCGCGGCCCTGGATGGTGGCGTCCATCCAGTCCATCGTGCGCTCGTAGTCGGTCAGCGCGAGCGGGACGCCCAGCACGTCGACGGTGGGTGGCGGCACGGCCGGGTCTCCGGGATCAGCCGCGCGGGCGTCGTCGATGGGTGCGGGGGTCGGGAAGGTCATGCAGGGGTTACAACGCTCCTACGCTCGCAAGGTTTCGTCCTTGCGTCGGACATCCGTCCACGTCCGTGGGAGGGACCGTCGACCCGGGCGCCGGTCGGGTTGACGTAGGCTGCCCCGCGGTGCTGCGGTCCACTTCAGTTTTGCACACCCCGTGAGCGCCCGCCGGGCGCTGATCACCGGGATCGGCGGGCAGGACGGCTCCTACCTCGCCGAGCTGCTGGTCGGCAAGGGCTATGACGTCACCGGCGTGCTGCGCGATCCGGGCGATCGGGACCGGCCGAGCCTCGCCGCGGTGCGCGACCGGATCGCGCTGGTGCACGGCGACCTGCTGGCGCCGCAGACGCTCGTCGACGCGCTGCGGGCCGTGGAGCCGCACGAGCTCTACCACCTGGCGGCGCCGACGTTCGTGCCGGCGTCCTGGGAGGACCCGGCCGGGACGATGGGCGCGATCGCGGGCGCCACCGGGACGCTGCTGGCCGCCGCGCACCGGATCGACCCGGCGATGCGGATCTTCGTCGCGACGTCGAGCGAGCTCTTCGGCGACGCCGCCGAGTCGCCGCAGACCGAGCGCTCGCCGATGCGCCCGCGGTCGCCCTACGGGGTCGCCAAGCTCGCCGCGCACCATCTGGTCGGGGTCTTCCGCGAGCGCCACGGGTCCTTCGCGGTGAGCGGCATCACCTACAACCACGAGTCGCCGCGCCGGCCCGAGCAGTTCCTGCCCCGCAAGGTGACCCGCGGCGCGGCGGCGATCGCCCTGGGCCTGCAGGACGAGCTGGTGCTCGGCGACCTCGACGCGATCCGCGACTGGTCCCACGCCGCCGACATCGTCCGCGGCGCGTGGCTGTCGCTGCAGGCCGACGCGCCCGACGACTACGTCTTCGCCTCGGGCGTCGGCCGCACGGTGCGCGACCTCGTCGACGCGGCGTTCGCGGCGGCGGGCGAGTCGCCGGAGGGCCGGGTGCGGATCGACCCGGCCTTCATCCGACCGCCGGAGGGAACCCCACCGGTGGGCGATCCTTCGCACGCCCGCGCGGTGCTCGGCTGGGAGCCGGAGATCAGCTTCGAGGACCTGATCGCCGAGATGGTGGGCACCGACCTCGCGCAGCTGCGCGCGGCGGGCGCGGCGTAGGACCCGCCCTACGGCTTGAGCATCCCCAGGTCCGCCCGCGTCATCAGGCGGATGAGGTCCTCGAAGGACGTCTGCGGCTCCCAGCCCAGGTCGGCCTTGGCCTTGGCCGGCGAGCCGATGAGCTGGTCGACCTCGGCGGGGCGCAGGAAGGAGGGGTCGATGCGGACGTGCTTCTCCCAGTCGGGGATGCCGGCCTCGTCGAAGGCGATCTCGACGCACTCGCGGACGGTGTGGGTCCGGCCGGTGGCGATGACGTAGTCGTCGGCCTTGTCCTGCTGGAGCATCAGCCACATGGCCTCGACGTAGTCCTTGGCGTAGCCCCAGTCGCGCTCGGCGTCGAGGTTGCCGAGGGCGACCTCCTTGGCCTGGCCGTGCTTGATCGCGGCGGCGTGCCAGGTGATCTTGCGGGTGACGAACTCCAGGCCGCGGCGGGGCGACTCGTGGTTGAAGAGGATCCCGGAGGTCGCGTGCAAGTCATAGGACTCGCGGTAGTTCACCGTGATGAAGTGGCCGTAGGCCTTGGCCACGCCGTAGGGCGAGCGCGGGTAGAACGGCGTCGACTCGGTCTGGGGGACCTCGCGCACCTTGCCGAACATCTCGCTGCTCGACGCCTGGTAGAAGCGCGCCTCGGGGCAGACCTCGCGCATCGCCTCCAGGACGCGCGTCACGCCGACGCCGGTGAACTCCGCGGTCAGCGTCGGCTGGATCCACGAGACGGCGACGAAGCTCATCGCGGCGAGGTTGTAGATCTCCTCCGGGGCGGAGGCGCGCAGCGTGTCGGTCAGCGAGCGGTGGTCGAGCAGGTCGCCCTGGTGCAGCGTGATGCGGTCGCGCAGGTGCTCGATGCGGTCGAACTTCTCGGTCGAGGCGCGGCGGACCATGCCGTGGACCTCGTAGCCCTTCTCGAGCAGGAGCTCGGCGAGGTAGGAGCCGTCCTGCCCGGTGATGCCGGTGATGAGCGCGCGTCGTGGAGCCATGGGGTGCGCAGCCTAGCGAGGGCTCCGTCGGTCGCGGCGTGCGCTTAGGGTGGTCGCGTGACGGCACCCGCCGACTCCGCCGATGTCC
>JAOPZD010000672.1 GCA_025964295.1 Conexibacter sp. | reverse complement strand
CACGCTGTCGGCGCGCGTCTACCCGCTGCGCGCCCGCGGGCGCGGGCGCCGCCGCCGCGCGGCTCAGCGCAGGAGGCCGGCGAGCCGGTCGCGGCGCGACTTCGGGCCGCTGGCCGGGCCGTCGCTGTAGTAGCTGCTGTTGAGCGAGTCGGTCGTCCCGGTGACGACCAGCCCCAGCACCCGGCGGCCGCTCTGCAGCAGGACGCGGCGCGCCTCGCGGGCGCGGTCGCGGCGCGTCGTGCCGACGCGGCCGACGAGGATCACCGCGTCGACCTGCGGCAGCTGCAGGAGCACGCGCGTGTCGGCGACCGGGATCAGCGGCGGCGCGTCGATGATCACGATGTCGGCGGCCTCGCGCAGCTCGACGAGCACGTCGTTGGCGCGCCCGGTGCGCAGCAGGTCGGCGGGGTTGGGCGGCACGGTGCCGCCGGGCAGGACGTCGAGCGTCGAGCCGCGGCCCAGCGGCGTGACGAGGTGGCTGACGGCCGGCTCGTCGGAGGCCAGGACGTCGGAGAAGCCGGGCGCGCCGGGGTCGACGCCGAGCATGGCGCCGGCGGTCGGGCGGCGCATGTCGGCCTCCAGCAGGATCACGTCCTGGCCGACGGCGGCCAGCGTGACGGCGAGGTGGCGCGCGACGGTCGACTTGCCCTCGCTCTCGTCGGCGCTGGTGACCACGATGCAGCGCACGCTGCGGTCGGGGTCCAGGAAGCGCAGGCCCTCGCGCAGCATCCGGTAGGACTCGCCGGTGCGGCCGGCGGGCTCCAGCAGCAGCGAGCCGGCGCGGTCCTCGGGGACCGTGGCGACGACGGGGAAGTCGGCGTAGGCGCGCTCGACGTCCTCCTCGGTCTGCAGGCGGCGATCGAGGTAGTCGACGAGCAGCGCGAGGCCGCAGCCGGCCAGCAGGCCGACGATGAACCCGAAGATCGCGTCGCGCTTGGGCTTGGGCGACGTCGGCGTGTCGTCGGCCGAGGCGCGCGCGACGACCTCGGCGTTGCCGGTCTGCAGCGTCTTGAGGACCTCGAGCTGGCGCAGGCTGGTGAGCAGACCGGTGCGCTCGTCGGGGGCCGCCGTCGTCAGCGACGCCGTGATGAGGTCCTGCGCCTTCTGGACCGCGGCGCGGTCGGTCGCCTGGCGGTAGGCGATGTAGGCGTCGGCGAACGCGTTGGCCACCTGGGCGGCGTCGGCGGGCGTCGGGCGCTTGGCCTCGACGGTCGCGACGTCGGAGTCCGACCCGGGCGTCACCGTCACCGAGTTGAGCAGCGACCCGGCCGACTCGTCGGTGCGCAGCAGCTTGCGCGCCTGGACGGCGACGTTCGTGGAGTGCACGACGTCGAGGTTGGTCTGCGTCGCGCGCTTGGGGTCCTGGCCGGCGTCGAAGAGGCCGTTGCCGTAGAGCGTGCGCGCGAAGCCCGGGTCGCGGAACAGCAGCGACGCGGAGGACGTGTACTCCTTCGGCGTGCGCAGCACGAGCAGCACGGAGACCAGGATGCAGAGGATCACGACCAGGACGACGAGGACCCGGCGGCGCCAGATGACCCGGAAGAGCTCGAACGGCGACGTCGTGCGGTCATCCGCACCCGTGTCCTCGAAGCCGAACTCGTCAGTGCGCGGCGTCATCGGTTCTCTCCATCGGATCGTGATGGTACGGCGACATCGCCCAGCAGCGCGGCGATCCGCTCGCGGAAGCGCTCGGGGGCGAAGCCGCGGGCGTTGTCGCGGATCGTGGCCTCGTCGAGCCGCATCCCCTCGAAGGCGAGGATCGCCTCGGCCAGCGCCTCCGGGGTCTGCTGGTCGAAGAAGACGCCGGTCTCGCCGTCGATGACGGAGTCCAGGACGCCGGCGACGCCGTAGGCGATGACCGGGACGCCGGCGGCCTGGGCCTCGACCGGGACGATCCCGAAGTCCTCGGCGCCCGGGAACAGGAGCGCCCGCGCGCCGGAGATCAGCTCGCCCAGCTCCTCGTCGGGCACGAAGCCCAGGAACTCGGCGTCCGGCCCCGCGACGGCGCGGGCGACGTCCAGCGCGCGGCCCGTGCCCGCGACCTTGAGCCTGCGGCCCAGCAGCGCGCACGCCGCGACGGCGATGTCGGTGCGCTTGTAGGGGATCACACGCCCCAGCAGCAGGTAGTAGTCCTCCTCGCGCCGCGGGCGCTCGAGGTGGGCGGCCACCTCCACGGGCGGGTGGATGACGATCGAGTCGCGCCGGTAGTACTTCTCGATCCGCTGGGCGACGAACGTCGAGTTGGCGATGAAGACGTCGGGGCGCGACGCGCCGAGCAGGTCGTTGCGGCGGATGCCGGGCATCAGCGCGCGGGCGGCCAGGCGCCCGATCAGGCCGAGGTCCTCGCCCTCGAGGTACTGCGGCTCCCAGGCGTGGCGCATCGGCGTGTGGCAGTAGCAGACGTGCCGCGTGCCGGCCGGCGTCAGGACGTTCTTGGCGCACGAGTGGCTGGAGGAGACGACGAGGTCGAACCGCGACAGGTCGAAGGACTCGAAGGCCCGGTTCATCAGCGGCAGCAGCTTGGGGTAGTGCTCGTGCGCCCTGGGGATCCGGTTGAGGAACGACGGGTGCACCGGGACGCCCGCGAGCTTCTCGCGCCACGGCTCCGGGTCGTAGATCGAGGTGAAGACCTCGGCGTGCGGAAGCAGCTCGAGGAGCTCGAGCACGACCTTCTCGGAGCCGCCCGGGGCCGTCAGCCAGTCGTGGACGATGGCCGCGCGCGGGAAGACGTCGGTCAGGGCAGGGGCAGACACGGTGGACATCGCCTCTTCTGGCTATCGGCCGCTGAGGGCTCGATCCTGAATCGCGGCGGCTGCGTGCAAGGCCTCGTGTGCGTCGGCGACGAACCGCGCCTGGTCCTCGAGGTAGGGCTCCAGCCGGAACGCCTGGGCGCGCTCGTGGGCCCGCTCGACCCGCGCGGCGGTCGCGTCGGTCTCGCGCAGCGTGCGCGCCAG
>JAOPZD010000670.1 GCA_025964295.1 Conexibacter sp. | reverse complement strand
GCCGACGCGCCCCGGGCGTGGTCGCCGGCGGCCGTGGCCGACCAGGCGGGCGGCATGGCGCAGCTCGCGCTGCGCTCGCTGATCGCATTGGTCACGCCGCCGTTCATCTGGCACCGCGAGTTCGCCGAGCAGGCGTGGATCATCGTACGGCGCTGCTTCGTCCCCGTGTTGCTCTCGAACATGGTCTTCGGCTTCGGCGCACCCGGTATGACCGGTGGCCACGTGGTGAACATCTTCGGGACGATGGATCGCAGCGGTGCGCTGTTTGTGATGGCCAGCGTCCGCGAGTTCGCGCCGTGGATCAACGCGATGCTGATCGCCGGCGTAGCGGGGACGGCGATCTGCGCCGACCTGGGCTCACGGAAGGTCCGGGAGGAGCTCGACGCCCTCTCGATCATCGGGCTGGACCCGGTGCGGGCACTGGTCGCGCCCCGCATCCTGGCTCTCACCCTTCTCACTCCGGTCTTCTGCATCTTCGCCGCGGTCACCGGTGTGATCGGCGGCGGAATCGCCACCGTCGTCGTGTTCGAGGACACGACCGCTGGGTTCCTCTCGACGTTCTACTCGAACTTCACCATCCCGGACCTCCTCGGCACGATGGCGAAGTCGCTCGTCTTCGGCTTCTTGGTCGGCATCTTCTGCACCTTCAAGGGGCTGAACGTCAGCGGCGGGCCTCAGGGGGTCGGGCGAGCCGTCAACCATGCCGTGGTCCTGTCGTTCATCGGCATCTTCGTCTTCAACTACCTCTTCACGTCGACGCTTCTGGCCTCGTTCCCCGAGACGTCGAACCTCCACTGAGGACACCGTCATGGAACCCGGCTCCATCCGTCCCGCCCGTCCCGTCGACAACGGTCCGTCGGCCGTGACTCTCATCCGCGAGGGGTTCGGCGGGCCCACCCGTTCGACGCTGCGGTCGGCTGGTGAGTTCGCGGTCTTCTGCCTGCGCGCCATCGGCGAGGTCCCGAAGACCTACCGCTACGCCGCCGAGGTCCTGCGTCAGGTCGGGCTGCTGATCACCGGCACAGTGCTCCTGATCGCGTTCATGACGTTCCTCATCGGCACGATGTGCGGGACGGAGTCGGTGTACACGCTCCGCGGGTACGGGGCGACCTCGTACGCCGGCGCGTTCACCGTCCTGTGCGGCACGCGCGATCTGGCCCCCTACATGCTCTGCTACGTCCTGGCGGCCAAGGTCGGCGCCGGGTGGGTGGCGGAGATCGGGTCGATGCGCATCAACGACGAGATCGACGCCCTCGAAACAGCAGGCATCAGCCCGATGCTCTACCTGGTCGGCGTGCGGCTTGCTGCCGCGTGGCTGGCGTTCCCGATGTTCGCGCTGATCGCCTTGGGCTGCACCAACCTCGGCAGCTTCGTCGTCGTCATCTGGCAGCTAGGCGGCGTCTCCCAAGGCGGATGGGAACAGGTGCATTGGGCGCTCCAGAGTCCACTGGACATCCTCTTCGTTCTCATAAAGAGCATGGTTATGTCGACGGTGATCGCGCTCGCTGCGCTCTTCTTCGGCTATCGCGCCAGCGGCGGCCCGGTCGGCGTCGGGACCGCGACCGCGAATTCGATGGTCTTCAACATGGTCGTGGTCAACATAACCGCCACCACGATGACGATGGTGTTCTGGGGTCTGGACGCGCGGCTCCCGATCGGCGGCTGACGTGGCTTCTTCCCGCCCACGCGTTGCGTCGCGTCGACCGGCCCCTCCGCCGCCCCGGCGCCGCGGGATCGCCGCCGGACGCGGGATCGCGGCCCGCCCCTGGCTCCTCGTGGTCCTGGCCGTGATCGCCGCCTTCGGCCTGTGGGTGGCGTCCACCCGCCGGCAGTCGCACGAGATCCGGGCGGCCTTCCCCAGCGCGGTGAGCGTCGTCCCCGGCCTGGACGTCCAGATTCACGGGATCGACGTCGGGAAGGTCACGAGCGTCGAGTACCGCGGCGGACAGGCCCTGGTCGGCATCGGCATCGACGACGACCGCTTCTGGCCGCTGCATCGTGGCACGAGCGCGACGATCCGCTTCGGCACAACGGTCGGCAACGGCACGCGCCGGATCGACCTCGTCCCGGGCTCGGCGTCCGCGCCGCCGCTCGGCGAACAAGGCCTGGTCGCCGCGCGGGACACCCACACGCCCGTCGAGTTCGACGAGGTCTTCGGGACCCTCGACGGCGATACCCGCGACCGGATGCGCTCGCTCAGCGGGAGCACCGCAGCCACCCTCAAAGGGCGATCCGGGAAACTCAACGACGGCATCCGCGACACGGCCACGGCCGTCGACGCGGCGGGCGGCCTGTTCGGCGAGCTCAACACCGATCGCGCGGCGCTCCGCGGACTGATCGTCAACACGGGCCGCGTCGCCCGGACACTCGACGCGCATCGTGCCCAGGTCGTCGACCTGGTCGACGTGGCCGGCACTACGTTCGCCGAGTTCGCGGCCCGCACCCGCAGCGTGCAGCGCTTGATCGAGCTCGCCCCGAGCACGCTCGAGGCGACGCGCGGCACGCTCGCACGCCTGGACAGGAGCCTCGGCACACTGACGAGGCTGGTGCACGACGCAGCCCCCGGAGCCGCGCTGCTCCCGGCGCTGGCGGACGACGCAAAGCCTGCGGTCGCCCAGCTCACGAGCACCGCGCCGCGGCTCACCTCGCTGCTGCGGCTCGGCCGTGCTGCCGCTCCGACGGTGACGCGGCTGCTCAGGGACGGGGTGCCGTTCGCCAACAAGGTCACCCCGATCCTCCGTGACCTCACGCCGATGGCGGCGTGCCTGCGGCCCTACGCGCCGGAGATCGCCGGCGCCGTGTCGAACTGGTCGAGCTTCTCGCAGAACTACGACCGCTACGGCCACTTTATCCGCGTCCGCCTGCTGTTCGGCGGGACGAGCAGCCTCACCTCGACGCCCGAGATCTCCACGCCGCTCGCCACGAAACTCGGCTCGTCCTACGCCATGCCGCGGCCGCCTGGGCTGAACGCCGGGAAGCCGCAGTTCATCCCCGAATGCGGGGCCGGCCGGGACGCGATCGACCCGACCAAGGATCCGGAGGACCGTCGATGAGAACGCGTGTCGGGCTGGTGCTAGCCGCCGGCGTCGCCTTCCTGGTCGCCGTCGCGCTGCTCGCGACGGGCGGCGAGGACGGCTACCTCGTCCGGGCTGAGTTCGTCGACGCCGGAGGCGTGCGCAAGAACTCGGACGTCAAGGTCGGAGAGGTGCCCGCCGGACGGATCGTGGCGGTCGACTTGACCAAGGGCGACAGCGCACTCGTGACCATGCGCCTGGACAAGGGCGTGGGACCGATCGGCGCAGGCGCCGTCGCGCGATCACGCCCGGTCAACCTCCTGGGCGAGAAGTACGTCGATCTCGACGTGGGGGACCAGCGCCGTCCGCTGAAGTCCGGCGCCACGATCCCCTCTTCGCAAACCGATTCAGCGGTCGAGCTCGACGACGTGCTCAACACCCTGCAGCCCGACACGCGCGCCGCGCTCCGGGTCCTCATCAACGAGGCCGGGGTGAGTCTGTCGGGACGGGGAAACGACTTCAACCGCCTGCTCGCGCAGCTCCCGGGCGGGCTGCACGAGGCGACCCGGTTCCTGGACACGATGTCCCGTGACACCGACCGGCTCGAGGCGCTCATCGTTGACGGCGACCGGGTGCTTGAGCCGATCGCCGGCCGCCGCGATGACCTAGGGCGCCTGGTCGAACGGGCCGACGCCGCCCTCGCCACCGTGGCCGAGCGCCGCGCGGACCTCGGCCGCACGCTGGCTACGGCTCCTGGGGCCCTGCGGCAGCTTCGGACGTCGCTGACGCAGCTGCAGCGCGCCGGAGAGGCGCTCCGGCCGGCGGCAGCGAACCTGCGTCTCACGGCCGTCCCGCTGGCCGACACGCTGAAGCGCGTGCCGGCGTTCGCCGAAGACGCCCGTGGCACGCTCGAGGCCGCGCGCAAGGTCGCGCCGGCGCTCGGTCGCCTCGGCCGGGAGGGGACGCGCCCCGTCCGGCAGCTGCGCACGACGCTCGATCGGCTCGGGCGCTTCGCCGGCGACCTCGCGCCGACGATCTCCACGCTGGACGAGGGCGCGATGAAGGAGCTCGTGCGCTTCATGAACAACTGGTCCACGCTCACCCAGACCCGGGATGGCATCGGGCACATCTTCCGGGTCCGCCTGGTGGTCGGGCCGGAGTTCTTCACCCGTGACGGGACACCGGAGGCCCAGCCGGCCAAGCGCGGAGGCACGAAGCAGCGTCCCGGCCCGGCCAAGGCGACGGCCCCTCAGCCCTCGAAGCCGGCGAAGCCGACCGGCGGCACGCCCGCGCCCGCCCGCACCCCGGTGCTCCCGAAGGTCCTCCTCGACCCTCCCAAGTCCGTCCAAGACGTCCTGGACGGTGTTCTCGGATCTCGTAGCGAGCGGCAGCCACCGGTCGACGTCCCGTCGCTGCTCAACCGGCTGTTGGGGAACTGACGCTGATGCGACGGACCGCCAAGCACAGCCCCGAAGTCGTGACCCGCCAGCGCCGCGTCCGCGTTGCGGTCGGCGCCGCGGTCATGGCCACCGCCGTCTTGCTCGTCTACATCGGCTACCAGGCCCCGCAGTCGATCCCGGGTCGCGAGTACTACCGCCTGCAGGCGGAGTTCGACCGTGCCGACAACCTCGCCGCGCACTACCAGGTCCGCATGGGCGGCCGGCTCATCGGTCAGGTCCTGAACCCGGAGAGCCGCGACGGTCGTGCACGCGTCGAGCTGCAGCTGACGCCGGACGTGCGCCCGCTGCTGTCGGACACCCGGCTGCGCGTGCGCCCCCGCAGCGCGATCGGCGTGCGCTTCGTCGAGGTGGTCCCGGGCACCCGCGGGCACCCGCTCGAAGAGGGCGCCCTGATCCCCTCCTCGTCGACCTCGTCGGCCCTGCCGCTCGACTCCGCGCTCGGCATCCTCGACGCACGCCGACGGGCGGCACTGCGGACGGTTACCGCCAAGCTGGGCGGGGGCGTCGCTGGTCGCGGTCAGGACCTGAACGCGTCGATCAGCGCCGGATCGCAGCTCTTCTCCGGACTCCGAGCCGGGCTCAAGCCCGTGAACGACGACACGGGCGCCGTCGAGGGCTTCGTCGCCGGGCTCTCGGGCCTGGCCGGCGCCACCGCGCCGGTCCGGGACGACATCGCCCTGGGCTTCGACCCCGCAGCGCGTGCGTTCGGTGTCCTCGCCGACCACCGGGACGGGATTCGCGACACCCTGTCCGCCGCACCTCCCGCGCTGGACGCCGTCCGCACGCGGCTACCCGCGACCGATCGCCTGCTCGTGGCCACGTCCAGCCTCGCTCGCCATGCCGTGCCCACCCTCACCGCCGCACGGCCGGCGCTGACGCAGGCCAGCGCCCTGCTGCGAGAGAGCCGTCCGTCCCTGCGGGCTGCCGACGAGACGCTCGACCTCGCCGGCCGGGCGGTGCCGCCGACGCTGGCTCTGCTGAAGCTGCTGCCGCCGGTGCTGCCGGGCGTCGATGAGGCCCTCGTGGACGCCGCGCCGATCGTGCGCGAGGTCAGCTCCCGCGGCTGCGACCTGCTGGCGTTCGCCACCAACTGGGCCGAGGCCACGGCGCTCGGTAACGCCGGCGGCCAGTTCCTGCGGCTGGTGCTCATGAGCCCCGGTCCAGAGCTGTTCCAGAGCAAGGTCCCCGAGAAGCGGGAGCACACCGCGACCAACCCCTACCCCGCACCGTGCGAAGCCGGAAAGGAAGCGAAGCCATGAGCGTCGCACCCCCACAACGTCCCCGGCCTCGTGAGTGCGATGACGAGCGAGGCGGACTGCGCGGGCTCCTCGGGCGCTTCGACCCGGTGCCCGGCCGGCAGGCCACCCACCCATACCGCAACGGCGCGGTCGCGATCGCCGTGCTGATGACCGCGATCACGCTTGCGATGACGATCGGCTACTACCGCGACGTCCCATTTCTCGGGGGCAGTGGCCCGCAGCTCCAGGCGGAATTCACCACCGCGGTGAACCTACGGGTCAGCGACCCCGTGCGCGTCAAAGGAATCAAGGTCGGCAAGGTCACCAAGGTCGAGCACACGACCGACCTCGGGGCCGCGCTTGTCACGATGGAGCTCCACCGCAAGCTTGCGCTGAAGTCCGACGCACGTGCCCGCGTGGCCTGGCGGACGCTGCTGGGCCGCAACATGTACGTCGACATCGACCCCGGCTCGCCGAGTGCCCGCGAGATGGCCGGCACCACCATTCCCCGCTCCCGTACCACCGCCCAGGTCGAGTTCGATCAGCTCTTCGAGCCCTTGAGTGACGACGGCCGCGATGGCCTGGTGACCTCGATCGACGAGTTCGACCGCGGTTTCACCGATCCGGCCGCTCCCGGTCGCAACATCGAGCTGCTCAGTCCCACCATGAAGGTCGTCGACCCCGCGCTGAAGGCCTTCCGCGGACAACGGGCCGGAGACCTCGTCGGCCTCGTCTCGAGCACGAGCCGGTCGATGGCGGCGCTCGGACGTTCGCAGCAGACCTTGGGGCGCCTGGTCGACAGCGCAGACGTCGCATTCGGCGTGACCGCCGCCCGGCGGGCCGATCTCGGGGGCTTCCTGCAGGAAATCCCCGGCGCCCTACTGGAGACCCGCACAGCCACGCGTCGCCTACGCACGACCCTCGATGTGCTGGACCCGATCGCGGAGCGGCTGCGCCCCGGGGTGCGCGAGCTCGACGACGCCGCGACCGCGCTGCGCCCGGCCCTCCGCCAGGCCCGGCCACTCCTGAGCGACGCGGACCTCCTCAGCGCCCGTTTGACCCCGGCACTGCGGGCGCTGAAGCCGGCGAGCGCCGACGCGTCAAGGTTGATCCAGCGCCTGGATCCGACCCTCAACCGGTCGACGTCGACCTTGATCCCGTTCCTGAAGGCGCCAAATGAGCTCGGCCTTGCGAACGTCAACACCATCGGCCCGACGGCGAGCGTCCTGGCCTCCACCGCGCAGCAGTTCAACGGCTTCGGCCACCAGATCCGCTTTCAGGGCGTCGCCGGCGGCGAGCGCTCGGTCGGCCTGCCGTGCGCAACCTTCTTCAACGATCCCGCTGCCAGCACGCGCCTGAAGTGCGACGACCTCTCCACGGTCTTCAGCGGGCTGTTCGGGGCCCGTCCTGCCCGTACGACACGGAAGGCCGGTCGCTGACATGCGTCGCCCCGACACCGCCCGCCTGCAGCTCGAGCTGCGGCGCGCCGCAGGCCCGGCCGGGCTCTACCTGCTGCTGATCGTCGCCGGCCTGACCGCCGGCGGGATCATCCTGAAGAACCAGACCTTCCAGAAGCCGTGGGAGCGGTACTACACCGCCCGCGCGCAGTTCGCGGACGCCAAGGGCGTGGTCCCCGGCACGCAGCAGGTCCGCATCGCCGGCGTCAAGGTCGGCGTCATCAAGAAGAGCGCGCTGGTCGACGGGCGGGCGGTGCTCACGCTGTCGATCCAGGCCAAGTACGGTCGCCTCTACCGCGACGCCCGCCTGCGGCTGCGCCCGTCGACGCCGCTGCAGGACATGTACGTCGCAATCGAGCGGCGCGGGACGAAGCGGGCCGGCGAGTTGGGTGATCAGATCCTTCCCGCGCAGCAGACGACGAGCCCCGCCGACATCGCGCGGGTGCTCGACACGTTCGACGACCAGACACGGCAACGGCTCGGCGTCCTCCTGGAGGGCCTGGGGGCCGGTCTCGAGGATCGTGGCGCCGCGCTCCGCGCCGCCTTCGAGGAAGCCACCCCGTTCCTGAAGGTCGCCCAGCGGGCCAGCGGCGTCGTGGTGCGGCGTGGCCAGACCACCAGGCGGCTGATCTCGAACCTCGGACGTCTCACCGACACACTGGCCGAGCGCGGGGACACCCTCACGTCGCTGGTCCATCATGGGGAGCAGAGCCTGGGCAAGCTCGCCGAACACGACGTCGACCTGGGCGCGACGCTCCGCGAGCTGCCGGGCACTGTCAGGGCGGTGCAGTCCTCGCTTAGCAGCGTCCGGGCGGCTGAGGCTGAGCTGGACCCGGCGCTGCGAGCACTGGGCCCTGTGGCCGAGGAGCTCCGCAGTGGCCTGCAGGCGCTCGAGACGTTCGGACGTGAGGCGCAGCCGGCGCTCGCGGCGCTGCGTTCTCCGGTCCGCAGCCTCACGCCGCTGGCCCGGGACCTGCGCCCGGCGGCCTCGAGCTTGCGATCGACCGCCGCGTCGTTCGCGAAGCAGGCGCCGGCGTTCGACCGGATCACGGCGTTGCTGCCGCCCTGCCTGAACCGCATATCGGCGTTCTTCGCCAACACGATCTCCGTCATGAAGCTCGCCGACGCCGGCGGGACCATCCCTCGCGCCGAGTCGACCGTGTCAATGGACACCCTGTCGGCGTACGCGGGTGTGCCGGTCTCGGAACCCAGCTTCAAGAAGCAGCCGACGTGCACCCCAGGAGGGCAACGGCCGTGAGTGTCCGTAACGTCAGCGCGAAGGTCGCGGGTGTCCTGGTCTTCGTCACGGTCGGACTCGCCCTGTTCTGGGCGCTGTACGCCGGGGCCGGTGGCCGGTCGCCGCTCTACAACCCGTACAAACTGAACATCGTGGTGCCGGACGCGTTCCAGCTCGTCCAGAACGCGGACGTGCGCCAAGCCGGAGTCAAGGTCGGACGGATCGGCCAGGTCACCAACCGCGGCGGCAACGCGCTGGTCCGGCTCGAGCTCGACGATGATCACGCGCCCGTCTATCGCGACGCCACCACGCTGCTGCGAACCAAGACCCTGGTCGGGGAGAACTACATCGAGCTTGACCCGGGCAACCCTCGGACGGGCAAGATCCCGGACGGCGGCATCATCCCCTTGCGCCGTTCGGGCGAGGCGGTGCAGCTCGATCAGATCCTCTCGGCCCTCGACCCGACCACCCGTGCGGCGGTCCAGCGAAACCTCGACGGCCTGAGCGGGGGCCTCGTGGGCCGCTCGCGTGACCTGAACGCGCTCTTCGGGCAGCTGCGTCCGACCACCGCCGACGGGGCGGACGTGGTCTCCGTGCTCGCCGACCAGCGCGCCGAATTCGCCGGCCTCGTGCGGGACACCGGCTCGCTGACCCGGGCGGTCGCCGACCAGCGCGGGCAGCTGCAGACGCTCGCCCGTTCGGCGCGGGCGGCCGCCGCGGCCGCCGCTTCGCGTGACCGGGCGCTGGGACAGACGATCGACGGGCTTCCCGGCGTCCTGGCCCAGACCCGGACCTCGGTCCGGCGCCTGCAGCGGTTCTCGGGCGCTGCGCTGCCCGTCATCCGCGACCTCGACCAGGGCGTGACGCGGCTGCAGCCCGTCATGCGGGCGCTGCCGGCGGCGGCGTCGAGGACACGTGAGCTGGTTGGGCAGCTACGCCCGTTCCTCACTGTCGCCGATCCGATGCTCGACCGACTGCGGCCATTCGCCCGGGCGCTTGCGCCGGCGCTCCCGGCGCTGGATGCGCTGCTCGACCAGGCCCAGCCGGCGCTGGCGTACCTGCGCCCGTTCAGCCCGGAGGTCGGGTCGTTTCTCGCCAACCAGGCGGCCCACGGCAGCTATCGCGACAAGTTCGGTGGCGGCGACCGGATCTTCAGCCACATCGACCCGGACTCCCTTACCGGCATCGGCCCTGAGTATCAGCGGGCGGTCGACGCGCTCCAGAAGGCCGGCGCGGTGGCCGTCGACGGCCCGCATATGGACGAGAACCCGTACCCCAAGCCGGGAACCATCGGTAAGCCGGAGCTGTTCGACGGGACCTATCCCACGATCTCGGCGCGGCCATGAGCCCGGCGGCCCGCGGCGACGCCCCCGGAGGCACATGAGATGGCGACCACACAGCGCAAGGCCGACCTCGTCTACGACCAGCTCAAGCTGCGGTTCCTCGCGGGCGAGTTCCGGTTCGGCGAGCGCCTGACCGTCAATGACCTGGGCGTGTCGATGGGCACCAGCCGCCAGCCCGTCCTGGAAGCGATCAAGCGCCTCCAAGACGATGGCCTCGTGGAGGTCACCCCGCAGGTCGGCAGCCACGTGGTGATCCCCCCGCTGAACGGCGTGGCGGATTTCTTCGAGGTCTTCGCCACGCTCGAGAGCCTGGTGACGCGCTTCGCCGCCGAGCGTCGCGAGCCTGGGGGCCTCGGGACGCTCGAGGCTGCGGTGCCGCTTGTCGGCGACGCTCTGGAGGGCGGCGACTTCGACTTGCAGAGGTACCTGGCGGGAAACCGCGGCTTCCACGGCTCCGTCCATCAGCTGGCCCGTTCGGCGGAGGCCGTGACCGCCGCCGAGCGCTTCTGGGATCGCTCGGACTTCCTGATCGCGTCACTGGACCTCATCCAGATGCGCTCGAACCTCTCGCGCGCGGTCGCCGAGCACCAGGCGATCTACGAGGCCATCGCCGACGGCGACGGCGACCGCGCCGCCGACCTTGCGTGTGCCCACGTCCGCGGCTTCGCGAGCCCGGTCACGAAGAGCTTGCGGGCCATGGTCGACGCGCGCTATCAGGAGAGCCAGGGCGACGGCCTGGGGCCGGCGGCCTGAGCACGATGCCTCCGCACGCGCCCGGCAAGCGGTCAGGTCGGTCGCGCACGGGCCAGCTCGTGCTCGCGCCAGGAGTCCAGCAGCTCCCTGATCGCCCGCGCCTCCTTATGCAGGACGCCGACGTCGGCCTCGGGCAAGCCGGTGACCACCGCGTCCAGCCGTCCGGCAGCGGCCGGCAGGCGTTCCACGCGGGCGCGCAGGGCGGCCTCGTCGAGGCCGGCGCTGTCCAGGGTGAGCCGGAGCATCCGGACAGCGCCCGCCAGCTGGATCGCGGCGCAGGCCGCGCGTCCCTGGTCCAGGTCGAGCAGCGCGCGGAGCAGCAGTTCGTCGGCGTCGGTCGCGCGGACACGCCCCCCGAGGGCGCCGGCGACCGCCTCGGATGGCCCGCTGCGCTCGGCGTGGCTCACGCGCGGTCGTCTGATCGGCGGAACGGCGAAGGCCGCCGTCCATTCGCCGTCCGTCACCGCCGCAGCGGGCCCGTAGCCGAGGCGGACGACGCGGGGGTCAGCCACCGTGACCTCGGTGCAATACGGGTCTGCGCAGGTCGCGCGGTGGGCTCGGACGGCGACATTCGTCAGCTCAAGCGCGGTCCCGACCCACTCTTCGCAGAGCTCGGCGTCGTCACGGCAGGCGTGCATCCAGCTGCTGGCCGCCTGCTCGTCGCCTCCGAGCTCGGTGCGCACGTGGGTCACGATCGCCAGTGGGACCGGGTCGGCACCAGGGGCACCGGCGCGCCGGGTGCCGCGCCGCCGGCGGCGGCCGTCGCTGATCGTGCCCGCGGCCACGCCGAAGATGAGCAGGTCGTGCTCGGCATCCGGTGCGGCCCCCGGCCGGCGCGCGACGTACCTGCCCGGCGTCGGGCCCAGCTCATGGGTGAACTCGAACTGGACGAAGGGGAAGTGCTGGGTCTGCGCGCTCATCGGTGGAGTCTCCCGTACACGATGGACATAGCGTGACATGCTAGCCTGTTACACTCGAGAACGTGGAGGAGACCGATGAGGACCGAAAGTCGACGCCGAGGATGGGCAGAGCGGTGAGCGGTACGTTTCCCGACGCACCCTCGAGCGCCTGGGCGGTCGAGACGGCCGACCCGCTGATCGAGCGCCTGCGGGAACTGCTGACGGTTGCGGGCGCGGCCGGTCCGATGCAGGATCCTGCGCGTGCCGACACCAGCGTCGCGATCGCCATCCGATTGTCTGCGGACGCGGTCCCGCGCCCGTGGGCGACGCTGCTGCTCGACCGCCGACCCGTCCAGGTCGCCCCGGGTGACAGCGGCGATGCCGAGGCGTCGCTGACCTTCGACGTCGTCGACCTGGAGGCGTTCGTCGCCGGCGAGCTTCACCTCGCGATGGCCATCGCTTCTGGTCGCGTGCAGGCCACGGGTCCGATCCGCCGCTTCCTGCGCATCACGCCGATTTTGCGTGGCCTGGCGAACCCCTCCGGCGTGACCGTCGCCTCGGTCCCGTCGGCGCGTCCGCTGCAGCGCAGCGACTGGTCGCAGGCATGGTCGGAGGCCGACGAGTACGGCTACCACCGCGGCGGCCTCGAGGTCCCGCAGGAGTATCCGGGCGACTATTGGTGCATCGAGTGTCGCGGAGTGACGAAGTCATTCGGCCCCAACCAGGTGCTCCGGGGGCTGGACCTCGGCATCCCCGAGGGGACGATCTCCGTCGTCCTGGGCCCATCGGGCACGGGCAAGAGCGTGTTGATCAAGCACATCATCGGCCTCCTGTATCCAGACTCCGGAGAGGTGCGCGTACACGGCGACAACGTGCAGGACCTGCGTCTGTCGCGGCTCCTGCACATGCGGCGCAAGTTCGGAATCCTCTTTCAGGACGGCGCGTTGTTCGGGTCGATGAGTCTGTACGACAACGTCGCCTTCCCGCTGCGCCAGCACACCTCGCTCACCGAGCGCGAGATCGCCGACGTCACGATGCAGCGGCTGGACGAGATGGGCCTGGTGGGCGCCGAGCACCGGATGCCGAGCGAGATCTCCGGCGGCATGCGCAAGCGCGCCGGCTTTGCCCGGGCGCTCGTCATGGATCCCGAGATAGTCCTATTCGATGAGCCGGACTCGGGGCTTGACCCCGTGCGTACCTCGCTGCTGTGCGACGTGATCAAGGAGGCGCACGCCAAGCACGGCGGTACCTACGTCCTGATCACGCACGACATCGCCTCGGCCCGGCGGATCGCCGAGTACGTCGCGCTGCTCTGGCGCGGGCGAATCGTGGAGGCGGGGCCGGCCGCCGAGGTCTTCGAGTCGACCAACCCATTCGTCCGCCAGTTTCTCGCCGGTGATAGCGCCGGCCCACTCAATATGGACTGACGGCGTTGCATCCGTGACGTGCATGATGCTAGCATGCTAGTTGTCCGGGTCGTCGAGGAGAGATGGGTGATCGTCGTTGCGTGCGCCACGCGGAATTGCTGAGTACCTGGAGGAGCTCGGTGCTGCCAAGCACTACGACCCGGAGGCCGCGTCGCCCGACGCCCTCGTGGTCAGCTCCGACAGCGCGACCTGGCTCGAGCCTGAGGTGACGGGTAACCCGAGCCGGATCGGGATCCTCGCCGACATCCCGGCGACCTCGTTCTCGGTGACCCTTCAGGAGATCCCGGCCGAGTCGGCCACCGACTTGCAGCGACACCCGCACGAGTCGGTGCACTGCGTCATCGAGGGCTCCGGCTACTCGGAGATCGGCCCGCGGGTCGTCCAGTGGCAGGCCGGAGACTTCGTCTATACGCCGCCGTGGGTCTGGCACCGGCACTACAGCAGCGGCGCCGGCGCCACGCGCATGCTGCTCGTGGAGAACTCGCCGCTGCTGGAGACGCTCGGGCTCGCGCAGCGCGACAGCGCCGGGACGATCGCCTACACCGACCTGCCCGCGGGAGACGTGGGCGGGGGCCAGCGGGTCTCCACGGCGGGGAGTGCCGCATGATCCTGCGCATCGGCCACACCGAGATTCTCGTACGCGACCTTGAGGCGGCCCGCCGCTTCTACGTCGGGGCCCTCGGCTTCATCGTCGACCACGAGGCGGGGGACACCCTCTACCTCCGTGGCGGTGAGGACTTCGACACATGGACCCTAGCGCTGTGCCAGGCAGCCGAGCCGGGCCTCGGGCACTTCGCGCTGCGCGTCGCGACACCGGCCGACCTCGAGGCGCTCGAGCAGCTGCACGAGCGCCTCGGCGTCGACGTCCGGCGGGTGCCCGCCGGGGCCGAACCCGGTCAGGGCGAGGCGCTGCGGGTGCGGACGCCTGACGGTGCGCCGGTCGAGTTCTACGTCGAGATGGAGCAGCTGACGCTGCGCGACGAGGAGGGCATCCGCCTGCCGATGCGCCGCGCCCACCAGATGGGCGGCCTGCCGCCGAAGCGGATCGACCACGTCAACCTGCGCGTGCCGGACATGGGCGTCTCGCTGGGATACTGGTGCGACGAGCTCGGCTTCAGCATGTCCGAGGGCGTGGAGCGCGACGGCGAGCTGTTCGCCGCCTGGCTGCGCCGCAGCGAGGGCACGCACGACGTCGCGGTGCTCAAAGGCGCCGAGCCGGCGCTCCATCACTTCGCGTTCGCCCTGGCCGAGAGCGCCGACGTCATCCGCGCCGCGGACCTGCTTGCGGACGCCGGATTCGCCTCCTCGATCGAGTTCGGTCCAGGACGGCACGGGGTGACCAACGCCCTGTTCCTGTACGTGCGCGACCCGGACGGCAACCGGCTCGAGCTCTTCGTCGGGGACTACGCGCGCGACCACGACCGTCCGCCGGTCGTCTGGGCGTGGGACGACTTCTTGTTGCGGGGACGGCTGTGGTGGGGCCACGAGGCACCGCCTGCGTTCCAGGAGACCACGGGCGTGGAGGCCATCTGGCCTCACGAGCGACCGGCCGCCCTGGCGGCGGCCAGGGAGGAGCTGTGATGCAGACTGCTGAGCAGGTGCTGGACCGGATCGCGTGGCCGACGGAGGACAACCGCGTGCCGCGCGAAATCTATCGGGACGAGGACCTCTACGCCCTCGAGATGGACCGGATCTTCGCGGGGCCGTTCTGGATGGTGGTGGCGCACGAGTCAGAGATCCCCGAGCTCGGTGACTACAAGACGATGCTCCTGGGCCAGATCCCGATCATCGTCACGCGTGACATGGACGGGGAGGTGCGGGTCCTCGTCAACGCCTGCGCACACCGCGGGACCAAGCTGCTGCTCCAGCCCTACGGCAACGTCGGCAAGAGCAAGTGCCTGACCTGCATCTACCACAACTGGCGTTACTCGCTGGACGGCAAGCTGCTGGCGGCCACGATGCCGGAGGACTTCCCGGTCGACTTCGACAAGGAGGCCTACGGGCTGCCGAAGGCCCGCGTGGCGATCCACAAAGGTGCGGTGTTCGCGACCTTCAGCGACGACGCGCCCTCGTTCGCCGACTATGTCGGGGCGATCGCCCAGGGCCTGGACCGGGCGCTGGGGGACGGCAACCTTGAGCTGCTCGGGGCCCAGAAGGTCATCGTCGAGGCGAACTGGAAGATCTGCTCGGAGAACCTGTACGACGGCTACCACACGGTCTCGCTGCACAAGGCGTTCCGGATGCTGAAGATGAAGGCGGCCGGCGGCGAGCAGGTGTTCTCGGAGGACTACGAGCGCGACGGGCACGTCTGGAACGAGTACCGCACCGCCGACCCAGAGGAGGCCAAGCTTCTCAACGACACCTCGCTGCTGGACGTACGCACCAAGGCGTCCCCCGAGCACCGCATCCTCAACGTCTGGCCGGTGAGCGTGATCTCTGATCAGGTCGACACGCTGGCGATCCGCTACATGATCCCGCGCGGGCCCGACCGCACCGAGGTGCACTACACCGTCTTCGGGCACGCCGGGGAGTCCGCCGAGCTCAAGCGGCACCGCACCGTCCAGGGCTCCAACCTCTTCGGGCCCGAAGGCTTCATCTCGCTGGAGGACCAGACCGCTCTGCAGCGCGTGCACGCCAGCGCTGACGCCCGCGGGGACAACATCGTCCTGAAGGGCACGCTAAAGCGCTTCCCGCCCTACCGGATCATCGACGAGGCGGGGCTGCGGCACTTCTACAGCGCCTACCGGCGGGCGATGGGCTTCCGCACCGTGGAGGAGGTCCCGCAGGGCGAGGCCCACGGCACGCCGACGGCGGAGGTGGCCTGATGCACACGACGACCCTGAGCCCCGCCCCCGAGCAACTGCGGGTGGCCGAGCAGCTGATTGACGCCTACGTCCGTGGGCTGGACCGGCTGGAGGTGACCCGCTGGCCTGAGTACTTCGCCACGGAGGCGTCGTACATCGTGACGTCGCGCGAGAATCTGGAGCGCGGGCTGCAGATCGCGCACATCCTCGACGATTCGCGCGGCCGCATCGAGGATCGCATCACGTACATCACCAAGGTCTGGGACGGCCACTACAACGAGTACTGGCCGCGGCACGTCCTAGGGCGCTCGATCGTCACCGACGTCGTGGGTGACGACATCCGGGTGGAGACGAATTTCGCGATCTACATGTCGGAGCCCGGGGAAGTCGGCAGCCGTCTGTTCGCAGTCGGCTACTACGACGACGTGATCATCGTGCAGGACGGCGAGGCGAAGTTCAAGAGCAAGACAGTTGTTCTGGACACGACCGTCCTGCCCCGGTACTTCGTGTATCCGCTGTGAGCAGCGGCGGCCGATGAACGCCACCATGCAGGCCCTGGCGAAGGTCGAGGCCGCGCCGGGGTCGATTGCCGTGGTCGAGCGCCCCCGGCGCTCGCCCGGCCCCGGCGAGGTCCGTGTCCAGGTCTTCGCAGCGGGCATCTGCGGGACCGACATGGAGATCTACCACTGGCCACAGTGGATGGACGAGCTCATGGCCGGCAGCCTGCCGGTCATCATCGGACACGAGTTCTGCGGCGTGATCGACGCCGTGGGCGCCGGCGTCGACGCGTCCCTCGAGGGCGCGTACGTGTCGGCCGAGAGCCATTGCCCGTGCGGGGCGTGCCTTCTCTGCGACTCCCGGCGCAGCCACCTCTGCGAGCGCACGCGCTACGTGGGCTTCCACTTCGACGGCGGCTTTGCCGAGTCGGCGATCGTGCCGGCTTCGGTGGTTCGCCGCGTCGACCCTGCGGTCGACGAGCGCAGCGCCGCGCTCCTGGAGCCGTTCGGCCTCAGCGTCCGTGCGGTGGACCACGGGGAGGGGGTGTGCGATCGTCACGTCCTGATCACCGGCTGCGGGCCGCTGGGAATCATGGCGGCGCTCGTCGCCCGCGCGCGCGGCGCTGCCACCATCACGCTGACCGAGCACGACCCCGGCCGCCGTGCGTTGGCCGCCGAGGCCGCCGCGGCCGCGCGGCCGGACTCGCTGGTGGGATCGGCACCTGAGGAAGTCGCCGCCGCGGTCCACCGCCTGACCGACGGCCGCGGCGCCGATGTGTGGATCGATCTGGCCGGTGTGCAGGGGAGCATGGACGTCGGGCTTGCCGCACTGTCCAAGGGTGGCGAGGCCAGGCTGCTCGGCGTGGGTCACCAGCGTGTGTCGATCGATCTCGCCGCCGCGGTGATGCGCGAGTTGCGGATGCAACCGCTGCACGGGCGACTGCTCGACGAGACGTGGGAGGCCTCGCTCGCCCTCCTCGCCGACGGCGTGGTGGACCTCGCCCCGGTGATCACGAGTGAGTTCGCGCTCGCCGACCATGAGCAGGCGTTCACGAACGTCGCCCAGCGGCAGGGCCTGAAGGTCCTGCTGCGTCCACCAGGGCAGGAACAGCTAGAGCGGCCGTCGCGTGCGACGGCCGCCCTCACGCAGAACTCGAACGGAAGCTGAGGCACAGATGGAGCCGGTGACGGTCGCAATCGTGGGGTCCGGGAATATCGGGACGGACCTGTTGATGAAGCTGCAGCGCGAAGAGGTCGTGGACGTCCGGTACATGATCGGGATCGACCCCGCGAGCGAGGGCCTGGAGCGTGCCCGGGGGGCCGGGGTGCAGGCCTCCGCCGGCGGGGTGGACTGGCTTCTGGACCAGCCCGTGGCGCCGCAGATCGTCTTTGACGCCACGTCGGCCGGTGCGCACCGGGCCCACGCCCCGCGCTACGCGGAGGCGGGCATCATCGCCGTTGACCTCACGCCGGCTGCGATCGGGCCCTTCATCGTGCCGTCGGTCAACCTCGACGAGCACCTCGACGCCCGCAACATGAACATGGTGACCTGCGGCGGACAGGCGACGATCCCGATGGTCGCCGCCGTCAGCCGCGTCACCGATGTGCCGTACGCCGAGATCGTCGCGTCCGTGTCTTCCCGCTCGGCCGGACCGGGTACGCGCGCCAACATCGACGAGTTCACGCGCACCACCGCGCGCGGCGTGGAGGTGGTCGGCGGCGCCGAGCGGGGCAAGGCGATCATCGTCTTGAACCCCGCCGAGCCGCCCCTGATCATGCGCGACACCGTGTTCTGCGCCATCGGTGAGGACGCCGACCACACTGCGATCCAGGAGTCGATCCACGCGATGGTCGCGTCGGTGGCCACCTACGTCCCGGGCTACCGGCTCAAGGCCGAGCCGCAGTTCGAGGAACCCCGCGAGGCGTGGGGCGGCAGAGGCCGCGTCACGGTCCTGCTCGAGGTCGAGGGGGCAGGCGACTACTTCCCGCCGTACGCCGGGAACCTCGACATCATGACCGCTGCCGCCACCCGGGTCGGCGTGCAGGTCGCCACGGCGCTGGCGGGGGCACCGGCATGAGTGCGCTCGACGTCCGCCTCACCGACAGCACGCTGCGCGACGGTAGTCACGCGATGGGCCATCAGTTCACGGTCGAGCAGGTTCGCGCCGTGGTCGGCGTCCTGGATCCCGCCGGCGTGCCCGTCATCGAGGTGGCCCACGGGGACGGTCTGGCGGGGTCGTCCTTCAACTACGGGTTCTCCGCAGTCGACGAGCTCGACCTGATCAGCGCCGCCGTCGACACCGCCCAACGTGCCCGCATCGCGGCGCTGGTGGTCCCGGGGGTGGGCTGCGTCAGCGACATGAAGGCCGCCGCCGACCGTGGCATCCAGGTCATCAGGGTCGCCACGCACTGCACCGAGGCTGACGTCTCGGTGCAGCACTTCGGCGCCGCCCGCGACCTGGGGCTGGAGACCGTCGGGTTCCTGATGCTCAGCCACATGATCGAGCCGGCGGACCTCGCCCGCCAGGCGCGGATCATGGTCGACGCGGGCTGTCAGTGCGCCTACGTAGTGGACTCGGCCGGCGCCATGGTGCCCGATCAGGTGACCGCCCGGGTGAGCGCCGTCGTCACCGAGCTCGGCGACGACGCCCAGGTGGGCTTCCACGCCCATAACAACCTCGGTCTTGGTGTGGCCAACTCGGTGGTCGCCCAGGCCGCCGGAGCCCGCCAGATCGACGGCTCCACGCGCGCCCTCGGAGCCGGTGCAGGGAACGCCCCCACCGAGCTCATCGCTGCCGTCTTCAGCCGGCTCGGGATCCAGACCGGCGTGGACCCGCGGCAGATCGCCGCAGCGGCGGAGGAGGTCGTCCGGCCGATCATGGGCCGGGACCTCCCGATCGACCGGAACGCGATCATGCTCGGCTTCGCCGGCGCCTACTCGAGCTTCCTGCGCCACGCCGAGGCAGCGTCGGAGCGCTACGGGGTTCCGACCCACGAGATCCTCGAGGAGGTCGGCCGCCGGAAGTACATCGGCGGGCAGGAGGACATGCTCATCGACGTCGCGCTCTCGCTCGCGGCCGACGCGGCATGAGCGCCGGACTCGCCGAGCGGGCGGCGGACGCCGGCGTCGCCGGGCCGACCGGCTATGAGGTTCGCGATGCCGGTGCGCGCGAGGAGCAGGCGGCGGGGGCCGCGACGCTGCTGCAGGACGTCCAAGGGAGCGACCCCGTCGCGCTGAGCCTGCCGCTCACGGTGGCGGCAGGTCTCGCGTGCGTCCTGCGCCACGCCGTCGGCCCCGGCGCGGTCGAGGAGGCCGCGGCGCTTGCGGTCGGCGCCTCCTTCCTGGCCCTGGAGCTGACGCCAGACCACGACAGCCCCGCGCCGATCGTGCAGCGGTGCGTGCTCGTGGGCGAACGCGCGCTGCCGTCGACCGACGGGCGCCTGCTGCTCCACGTGGCGGGCGAGGAGCTCGCCACCTGTGCGACGACGAGCACCGGCGATGCCGGCCGGGTGCTCCGCGCGCTGGCGGAGCGCCACGGCACACTGGCCGCCGGGACCGTCGTGGTGCTGTGGTCGGCGCCGCGGTCGCGCGTGACCGAGCGCAGCGTCGTCGAGTTGCGCGGTCCGGCGGATGCGCTGCTCGCTGTCCGTGTCGGCGGAGACGGCCGATGAGCCCACTCTCCCCGGGGCGGCTCGACGAGCTGGCCCAGCGGCTGGACGTCGCCTACGAGCAGCGGGCTCCGACGCAGCCTCTGAGCGACACCGACGGCCTCGAGACAGCTGACGACGCATACGCCGTCCAGGCCCGTTGGGCGGACCGGAGGATAGCGCGCGGCGACCGGATCCTGGGGCGCAAGATCGGCCTGACCAGCGCCGCGATGCAGGAGCAGATGGGCGTCCACGAGCCGGACTTCGGGACGCTGTGGAGCTCCGGCTTCTTTCCCGCCCGGAACGGTGTGGCCCGCGCCCGGCACGATGTCTTCCTCCAGCCCCGGATCGAGGGCGAGCTGGCCTTCCTGATCGGCGAGCCGCTGAACTCGCCCCACGTCTCGCCGCAGCTCGCGCTCGCGGTGACCGAGGCGGTCGCCCCGTCGTTCGAGATCGTCGACAGCCGCATCGAGGACTGGCGGATCAAGCTCGCGGACACGATCGCCGACAACGCCTCATACGGCGGCTACACGGTCGGTCCGTGGAGTCGTGAGCTGCGAACGCGGGACCTCAGCAGCCTGGGCATGCGGATGTCCCGGAACGGCGACCTGGTGGCCGAGGGGCTGGGAGCCGCGGCGATGGGCGAACCCGCGCGCGCGGTCGCGTGGCTGCTGAGCCGGCTCGGCCGGCTCGGGGTCGGGGTCCGTGCCGGCGACGTCGTCCTCTCCGGTTCGCTGGCGCGGGCCGTCGACGTGGCTCCCGGCGACCACTTCATGCTGGCCATGCACGGCGAGCCGCCGCTCAGCATGGTCTTCGAGCGCTGAGCGGCAGGTGTCAGCTCCCGGCGCCCGCCGGCGGGGCAGGTGGCCCCGGCACCAGGCAGAAGCCGTCCCACGGTTCGCGGTGACCGGGATCGGGGGCGGCTTCCACGAGCGCGCGGTAGCCGCCGGAGTGGAAGATCAGCGGCTCGCCGAGGTGCATCTCGAAGTGGTCGACCTCGCCGACGAACAAGGTGTGATCGCCGGCGTCGTGCGCGTCGCGGACGCGGGCGCTGACGTGCACGAGCGAGCCGGCGATGAGCGGCGCTCCGTGCCCGTCAACGAACGGCACCTTCAGGCCGTGCGTCGGGCGCCCGGCGAAGTGCTGGCTGAGGTGCTCCTGCTCGCGCGCCAGCACGTTGACGCCGTAGCTCCCGGTGAGCTTGAGCACGTCGTGCATGCGCGCCCGCTTGGAGATCGAGACGACCACGAGCGGTGGATCCAGAGACACCGACATGAAGCCGTTGGCGGTCATGCCGTGAACCTCCCCCCGGTGGGCGGTGGTGACGATCGTCACGCCCGTGGCGAAGCGGCCGAGTGCTGCTCGGAACTGCCGTTGCTCGTTGATGACCTGCCGAGATTCTTGCGCTGACATGACTAACATGCTAGCCTGTTTGAAGCGAATGGCAAGGTCGTTTCCTGCTCTCGCAAGTCATCCAGAGGGTGGCGGGTCAGGTCAGGGTCGCTGTGTAGCAG
Organism: Conexibacter sp.; assembly: GCA_025964295.1. The sequence goes on along the minus strand of JAOPZD010000670.1, from coordinate 11,376 downwards.
CGGCCGTACGAGCGGCAGGAGAGCGGACGAGACGATGGATCCCCACGTCAGTATCTGGACGGACCTCATGGCGGCGCCGGTGCGCCAGCACTACGTCGACGCGGCCGGCATCCGCACGCGGGTGCTGGAGGCCGGCGACGGCCCACCCCTCGTGCTCGTCCACGGCACGGGCGGACACATCGAGGCCTACTCGCGCAACATCGTCCCGCTCGCCGCGGGCGGCCTGCGTGTCATCGCCTACGACATGCTCGGGCACGGGCTGACCGACAAGCCCGACTACCCGTACACGATCGATCGGCTGAGCGACCACCTGCTCGCCGTCCTCGACGCGCTCGGCGTCGAGCGGGCGCACGTCTCGGGGGAGTCGCTCGGTGGCTGGGTCGCCGCATGGTTCGCCGCGCACCATCCCGAGCGCGTCGACCACCTGATCCTCAACACCCCTGGCAACATCGCCAACAAGCCGGAGGTGATGACCAAGGTCAAGGAGTCGAGCCTCAAGGCCGTGCGCGAGGCCACCGAGCCGAACGTGCGCGCGCGCCTGGAATGGCTTTTCCACGACACGTCGCACGTCACCGACGAGCTGGTCCACATCCGCAGGACGATCTACACGCAGCCGGGCTTCGAGCGCGCGATGGAACATATCGTGGCCGTCCAGGACTGGGAGGTGCGTGAGCGCTACGCCTGGAGCCCGGAGTGGTGCGGCGAGATCACGGCGCCGACCCTCCTGCTGTGGACCGACCACGACCCGACCGGCGGTCTCGACGAGGCCGACCTGCTCAAGGGCTGGATCCCCGGCAGCCGCCTCCACGTCATCAGCGACGCCGGTCACTGGCCGCAGTGGGAGCAGCCGGACGACTTTCACGCCGTGCACCTCGATTTCCTCTTGGAAGGAGCGCTCCATGGGAGCTAGGACAGGACAGCAGTACCTCGACCGCCTCAAGGCCAATTCACCGGAGGTCTGGGTCGGGTCCGATCGGATCACCGACGTCACCGAGCATCCTGCGACGCGCGGCGCCGCCCACCAGATCGCCCGCCTCTACGACATCCAGCACGAGCCGGCGCAGCGCGAGGACATGCTCTTCCCCTCCCCCGACACGGGTGACATGGTCGGGACGCAGTTCCTGGTGCCGCGCTCCCGCGGTGACCTCGCCCGCCGCCGGCGGGCCCACAAGGTGTGGTCGGACGCCACGCTGGGGTTGATGGGTCGCACGACCGACTTCATCGGGGCGATGCTGACCGCCTGGTACATCAACGCCGACTTCTTCGGTGAGCACGCCGACCGCGTGCGGACCTACTTCGAGCATGTGCGCGAGAACGATCTGTTCCTCACCCACGCGCTCGCCGACCCGCCGGTCGATCGCTCCCAGCCGCCGTCACGGCAGCCCGACCCGTACACCTACCTCGGCGTCGAGCGGGAGACGGAGGAGGGCCTGATCGTCAGCGGGGCGAAGATGCTCGCGACCGCGGCCCCGTATTCCGACGAGATCCTCGTGTGGCCGTTCTCCGTCCGCCGCTCGGAGCCGAGTGAGACCCCGTACGCGATCGCCTTCGCGATCCCGTCGAACACGGCGGGCCTGCGCTTCATCAGCCGCGAGACGTTCTCCGAGCACAACAGCTTCGACCATCCGCTCGCCAGCCGCTTCGACGAGATGGACGCCGTCGCGGTCTTCGACCAGGTGCTGGTGCCGTGGGACCGCGTGTTCATCAACCAGGACCACGAGCGGGTGAACCGGATCTGGGAGATCCAGTCCAACGCGTTCACCGGCGTGCAGACGTCGACGCGGCTGCTGTCCAAGCTGCAGTTCGTCGCCGGGCTGGCCAAGCGGGCGACCGCGATGGTGAACACCGATCAGTTCCCCCAGGTGCGGGACATGATGGGCGAGATGACGACGTACATCGAGCTCACCAAGGCGGCGGTGCTCGCGTCGGAGGCGAGCGCGGAGGCACGTGAGGATGGCATCTTCATCCCGGACGTGGCGCCGCTCTTCGCAGTCCGCAACTCCGGCAACCGCTGGTACCCGCGCATGCGCGAGATGCTGCAGCTGATGCTGGCCGGCGGCCTGCTCTACCAGCCGGGTGACGTGAGCGCGTTTGACTCGCCGATCGCCAAGGACCTCGCGAAGTTCTACCGCGGTCCGGAGGTGTCCGCGGTGGACCGCATCGCGATGTACAAGGTCGCCGCGGACCTCGCGGTGGGCGGGTTCGGCGGCCGCCACGAGCTGTACGAGCGCTTCTATGCGGGGGATCCGATGTTCCTGCGCATCAACACCCAGTTCATGATGTACGACTGGGCAGAGCCGCTGCGCCTCATCGATGGCCTGCTGGCCCAGACGAAGCTCCCCGCCGGCGCAGGTAGCAACCCGGCAAGCAACGGAGCCGTCCCGGCCGGTGTCGCCGAGGCGACGCCATGACCGCGCCGCGCCGTGCACTGGTCACCGCGGCGTCGACTGGCATCGGCTTCGGCGTGGCCGAACGGCTGATCGCCGACGGCATGGAGGTCTTCATCACCGGGTTCGAGGAGGACCTGGTGCCGCAGGCCGCCACAGAGCTCGGCGCGGTCGGGCACATGGTCGCCGACTTCTCCCGCCCGGGCGCCGCCCGGGCGGCGGCGGCCGCCGCCGTGGAGGCGCTCGGCGGCGTGGACGTCCTGGTCAGCAACACCGGCGGGCCACCGCCCGCGCCGTTCGCCCACATCGCGCCGGAGGCGTGGGAGCACAGCTACCGGCTGATCCTCGACTCGGCCTTGCAGCTGACGGGCGAGGTGCTCCCGGGCATGCGTGAGCGGGGTTGGGGCCGCCTGATCTACCTCACCTCCAGCGGTGTGGTGCGGCCGATGCCGTCGCTGCACCTGTCGAACGTGATGCGGGCCGGCGTGCAGGCGCTGGCGACCTCGCTGGTGGAGGAGGTCGGGCCCGACGGCGTGACCACCCACGTTCTCGCGCCGGCGCACATCGACACGGGCCGGCGCCGACAGATTGCAGCGCGGCGCGCCGCGGCCGCCGGCATCGAGGTGCAGGACCTGGAGGCTCGCGACCTCGGCACGATCCCGGTCGGCCGCTTCGGCCTGCCATCGGACATCGCGGCGCTGGTCTCGTTCCTGGCACGCGACGAGGCGGGCTTCCTCACCGGACAGACGCACGCCGTCGACGGCGGCTTCCTGCTCGTCGGCGCCTTCTAGCTCATCGGATCCAACACTCGCCCGAAAAGAGGAATCGCATCATGGGTATTCAGAAGGTGGCGCACGTCGAGCTTGGCGTGGACGATGTGGAGGCGACCCTGGAGTTTCACGAGCACGTGCTCGGGCTCCACGAGATGGCTCGCGAGGACGGTGTCGTGTACCTCGGCGCCGGGGCCGACGAGGACTACGACCTCGCGCTCTCGGAGGGCCGCGGGATCCGGCACCTCGGCCTCGAGGTGACCTCGACCGAGGACCTCGACCACTACGCCGGACGGCTGGCGGAGCTCGGAGTCTCGAGCGCACGGTCACAGGACGCCGAGCCGGGCCAGAGCGACGCCCTGCGCTTCACGGCGCCCAGCGGACACTCGATCGAGCTCGTGGTCAGCGCCGGTCGGCGGCTGTACCTCCAGCCTGCAGGCGGCCCCCATGCGCGGCTGAAGGGCATCGCCCCGCTCGACCTGGACCACGTGACGCTGCGCGCCCAGGACGTCAAGGGCCTGGTGGAGTTCCTCGTGCAGGCGCTCGACTTCCGCCTCTCGGATTCCTTCCAGCCCGCCCCGGGGGTCTGGGGGGCCGCGTGGACGCGGACGAGCGACTTCCACCACGACGTCGCGATCATCGGGTCGCCGGACGCGAGCGAGAGCCTCGATCACGTGGCATGGACCATGGACGGCATCGACCACCTCAAGCGCGCCGCCGACCAACTGGCACGCGTAAAGGTCCCATTGGAGGCCGGGCCGGGGCGTCATAACCTCGGCGGGAACCTGTACACGTACTTTATCGCTCCGGGCGGGCATCGGTATGAGCTCTCCGGTGAGATGCCGCGCATCGCCGCACCCGACGACGCCAGGGTCTGGGAGGACTTCCCGACCGCCTACAGCGCGTGGGGGGCGATGCCGCCCGAGTCCTTCCAGCACGGGTCCTGAGCACCGATGGGCACCGTGCCCGCGGACGTCGTCGTCGTCGGGTCCGGCATCGCCGGCCTGGCGACGGCGCTCGCCGCGCACGAACTGGGCCTGCGTCCGGTGCTGCTGGAGAAGGGAGACCTGCTCGGTGGCCAGACGGCGCATTCCTGGGGGATGCTGTGGGTCGCCGGCACGGCGCTGGCCGCCGCCGCCGGCCACGAGGACGACGCCGAACGGGCGACGGCCTACCTGCGCTTCATCGGCGGCGGCGCCCAGGACGAGGACCGGATGCGATCGTTCCTGGAGCACGGTCCGGAGGCCGTCCGCTTCTTCGCCGAGGCCGGCGTCCCGCTGCGCCTGGTCCCGGGCGTCACCGACCACTACTTCGACTTCGCTCCCGGGTCTGCCGAGTCCGGGCGCCTGCTGGAGACCGCGCTCGTCGGCGGCGCCAGGCTGGGGCCGTGGGCGGAACTGATCCACCGGCCACCGGGGGAGTTTCGCCTGGCCGCCAGCGAGATGATCGCCTGGGGCGGCCTGAACAGCACGCCGCGCTGGGACCCGGAGCTGCTGGCCCGTCGGCGGGCCGCCGACACGCGTGGCCTGGGTCACGGGTTGGTGGCGGCATTCGTCGCCGCGCTACACGACCGCGGCGTGCCGATCCACCTGGGCGCGGAGGCCTCGCGGCTGCTGACCTGCGGTGGTCGGGTGCACGGGGTCCAGCTCGCCGACGGACGACGCTTCCAGGACGCCCTCGGAGTGGTTCTGGCGACGGGTGGGTACGACTCCGATCCCGGGCGGCGGTCGTCGCTGGACGGGCTCCCCGGCCAGGTGTCGATGTCGCCGCCCTCGGTCACCGGCGACGGCCTGGTCATGGCCGCCGAGCTCGGCGGCGACATCCGGCGGCTCCCCGACAACCTGCTGGTGCTGCTCGGGTTCGAGCTGTCGGCCCAGGAGGCGGGCGTCCGCCATCCGACGTGGTGGGCCGCCGGGGAGGTCGAGGCCGCCAGCGAGCACGCCATCATCGTCAACGACGCCGGCCGGCGGTTCGGCAACGAGGCGCACTTCCAGTACCTCGTCCCGAAGCTGCGCGACTTCGACCCGATCCGGCGGCGCCACCGGAATCTGCCGTGCTTCCTGATCTTCGACGAGCAGTACACGCAGCGGTTTACATTCGCGGGCCGGCCGCCCGGGGCGCCCATCCCGGAGTGGGTCGCGCGCGCCGACACCCCGGCCGAGCTCGCGGTGAAGCTCGGTGTGGATGCAGCAGGCCTCGTCGCGACGCTCGCCGACTTCAACCCGCACGCCGCCGACGGCGTCGATCCGGTCTTCCAGCGCGGTGAAGAGCGCTGGCGCCTTGCGGCGCCCAGCGGCGAAGGGCCCGGCGTGCGCCTGGCGCCCGTGGACACGCCGCCGTTCTACGGTGTGCGTCTGCACCCGACGTTCGGGCCGTCCGCGGGCCTGGCCGCCGATCGCGACGGCCGCGTCCTCGACGTCCGCGGCGCGCCGATGCCCGGGCTCTACGCCTGTGGCAACGCCGCGGCCTCGACAGAGTTCGGCATCGGCTATCAGGCCGGGATGACCCTGTCGTCCGGCCTGGTCTTCGGCTTGCTGGCCGCGCGCCACATCGGCGGGGGTGTGCCGTGCCCGGCAGCGCCACACACTGTCCACGACTTGCCTGAGGAGGAGCCATGCCCTACGTGATCGCCGAGCCGTGCATCGGCCAGAAGGACGCCTCGTGCGTCGAGACGTGCCCCGTCGACTGCATCCATCCCACTCCCGACGAGGAGGGATACGCAGAGGCCGAGCAGCTCTACATCGACCCCGAGGAGTGCATCGACTGCGATGCCTGCGTCGACGCTTGCCCGCACGACGCCGTCTTCTCCGACAGCCGACTACCCGACAAGTGGTCGCTGTTCGCGGTGCTCAACGCCCGTCATTTCCAGCCGCAGACGTAATTCGAATCGTGATCTCACATGTAGTCTGCTAGCATGTTAGAATGATGAGGCGCTCGGAGGGGGCGTTGCAGGGGTCATGACGAAGAACCCGGGAGGGTCAAGATGATGAAGGCTGCCGTCGTCCGCGACGTCAACGAGCTGTCGATCGAGGACATTGACGTCCCCGAGCCGGGGCCGGGCGAGGTGCTCATCCGGTTGGCCGCCACCGGGATCTGCCACACGGATCTCTCCGCGCTCCGCGGCAACCTGCCGACCGCGATGCCCACCGTCCTCGGACATGAGGGCGCGGGCGTCGTGGAGCGGGTCGGGCCCGGGGTCAAGACCTCCAAGCCCGGCGACCACGTCGTCACGACCATCACGAACTCGTGCGGGGCCTGCTTCCAGTGCCTCGGCAGCGATCCCTCCCTCTGCGAGGTGAGCATGGGGGTGATCTTCGGCGGCACGATGCTCGACGGCACCACGCGTCTGAGTCGCGGGAACGAGACGCTGTTCCACTTCTTCTGCCAGTCCTCGTTCGCCGAGTATGCGGTGCTCCCGGAGCGGTCGGCGATCCCGATCCGCAAGGATGCTCCGTTGGACGTCGTCGCCTCGCTGGCCTGCGGGGCCATGACAGGTATCGGCGCGGTCATTCGGCGCGCCCAGGTACCGGCCGGCTCGAGCGTCGTCATCGTCGGCGCCGGCGGCGTCGGGCTGTCCGCGGTGATGGCGGCCGCAGCGGTGGGCGCCAATCCCATCATCGTGGCCGACATCACCGACGACAAGCTCGCGCTCGCACGCAGCTTCGGAGCGACGCACACGTTGAACACCAGCGACCGCGACCTCGTCGCCGGCGTCAACTCGATCACTGGGCGGGGCGCGGACTACGCCTTCGACGCCGTCGGCACCAGCAGCACACTGGAGCAGGCTTTCGGCTCGGTGCGCTCGGGCGGGCAGGTCGTCGCCGTCGGCATCATGAACACGGCGAACCTCGTCACCCTCGACATCTTCAGCCTGATCATGCAGAAGTCGCTGACCGGGACGATGGGCGGGTCGGTCAAGCCGTTCATCGACATTCCCGCGGCCGTGGACCTCTACATGGACGGGCGCCTGCCCCTGGACCGCCTGGTGTCGAAGAAGTACAGCCTGGCGGAGCTCCCGCAGGCGTTCGATGCCATGGAAAGCGGCGCCTTGGAAGGACGCGGCGTCGTCGTCTTCTGACGCCGTAGCGGCGTCATCGATCACCACACATCTGACGAAAGGACGGTCGAGCATGAGCACCTTCACCACGACGGAGGAAGCCGAGCAGTTCCTGGGGCGCGCCTGGGAGCTTCTCGGTGAGGACCCTGAGGTCGGGCCCAAGCTGGGCTCGCTGGAGAAGGTCCTGGGGGCCGACTACCACGATCCGCAGGCAAGCATCCGGATCCACTGCACCGGTGGCACCGTGCGGGTCGAGCGCGGCACCGCGGGCCAGCCGGCCGACGTCATCCTGATCATGGCGTCGGACACCGGGCACCGCTTCTGGCAGGGCTCGGTCAACATCCCGCTTGCGCTCTCCAAGCAGGAAGTCAGCGTCGACGGCAAGATGAGCGACGTCATGCTGGCGCTGCCGTTCCTCGGCCCGGGTTACGAGCTGTACAAGCAGCACCTCAAGGACGCAGGTCGCGAAGACCTGCTCGGGCGCTGAGCGGGAGGACCGAGCCATGCTCGAGTCACTGGTGCAGGCGCCGATGATGATCGGCGGGGAAGCCGTCGCCGGCACGTCGTTCGTTGAGGTCCGCAACCCGGCCCGACTGGAGGAGGTCGTGGGCCGTTTCCCCCAGGGGACCCTGGAGGAGGCCGACCGTGCGATCACGGCGGCTGCCGCCGCGTTCCAGACCTGGCGGGAGGTGCCGGTCGCGGAACGTGCCCGCTGCCTCGCCGCGGCCGGTGACGCCCTGCAGCGGAGGGCCGGGGAGTTTCAGGAGCTGTTCACGCGGGAGCACGGCAAGACCACGCTCGAAACCGGCTTCGACATCCAGATCGCCGGCGCCGTCCTCGAGTACTACGGGGCCCACCCGGAGTACCTCGACGACCGCGTCGCCGCGGACATGCGGGGCACGCTGCGCGTGCGCCGCAAGCCGATCGGCGTGTGCGGAGCCATCGTCCCCTGGAACTGGCCGATCATCCTGGCCTGCATGAAGGTCGGGCCGGCGCTGCTGGCAGGGAACACCCTGGTCGTCAAGGGCCCGGATCACGCGTCCATGACGCTGCTCTTCGTCTTGAGTGCAGTTGCCGAGCACTTCCCCCCAGGCGTGCTGAACGTCATCTCCGGCCGGGGACCCGAGCTCGGCAAGGCCCTGGTGGCCGACGAGCGTGTCGCCAAGGTGTCGGTCACCGGCGGCCCGGCGACCGGGCGGGCGGTGGCCGCCGCCGCCGGCGAGCAACTGAAGCGGGTGACGCTGGAACTCGGCGGGAACGACGCGGCGATCCTGCTGCCCGATGTCGAGCTCACCGACGATGTCGTGGGCAACCTGTTGCTCGGGGCGTTCTCCACCTCCGGTCAGATCTGCTTCGCGATCAAGCGGCTGTTCGTGCACCGGAGCCAGTACGACGAGCTGGTGACGCGCCTACGGGCGGAGCTCGATGAGCTCGTGGTCGGGGACGGCCGAGACCTTTCGGTGCGCATGGGCCCGCTCAACAACCTCGCCCAGTTCGACGCCATCACGCGGCTGATCGCGGATGCGCGTGGGGCCGGCCTGGACGTCGTCGAGTCCGGCCGCTGGCAGGAGGGGCTGGATCCTGCCATCGGCTACTTCGTGCGGCCGCACCTGGTGCTGAACCCGCCCGATCACGCCCCGGTGGTCGCCGAGGAGCAGTTCGGCCCCGTCCTGCCGATCCTGGTCTACGACGACGTCGACGAAGTGATCGCCCGCGCCAACAGCACGCCGTACGGGCTGTGCTCGTCACTGTGGACCAGCGACGAAGAGGCGGCGTTCGACCTAGCCGACCGCCTCGAGGCCGGGACGACGTTCATCAACGGGCACACGGTCTTCACGATCGATCTGGACGCGCCGTTCGGCGGCGTCAAGCAGAGCGGTTACGGGCGCGAGCTCGGGCCCGAGGGCGTGGAGGAATACGTCAACCTGCACGCGGTGACCAACAAGCGCGTCTGACCGGCGCCGGAGTTCTCCTGCCCCACCACTTCCGCCCGACGGCGGGAGGTGCCGTCCTCACCGGCACCGGCTGCGGGTGTCCCCGCGGGCTGCATTTCCCTCAAACGGTAGCCTGCGGGGCACTCGCGTGCTAGCGTGCCCGCCCGCTAATATCCGAGGAATGCGTGCACTCCAGCCCGAGCGAAGACGACGAGCTGACACGGCGTACGAGACGCTGAAGGCGGACCTGCTTGAGGGTCGCTGGTCGTCTGGGACGTTGCTGTCGGCTTACGCGCTGTCCGAGGAGCTGCGGATGAGTCGTACGCCGGTCAGCGAGGCGCTCAAGCGCCTGGACCGCGAAGGCCTCGTCGAGATCGTGCCCCAGGTCGGGTGCCGGGTCATCGGCCGCGTGCCGCAGGACCTCGTCGAGCTGGCCCGTATCCTCGGCGCGCTCGAAGGGCTCGCTGCTGAGATGGCCTGCGAGCGCCTCACCGCCACCGAGCTCGACGAACTCGAGGAGCTCGCGCAGGAGCTCGGCCGCGCCGCACGGGCCAAGCGCGCTGCGCACTGGGCAGAACTCGATCTCCGCATCCGTGACGTGATCGTCGAAGCGAGCGGCAGTACACACATGGCCCGCATCGTCGCCGCCGCGCGCGCGACCAGCGCGGCCGTGACCGGGTCCGCGGCCGGGCCATCCGCGCCTCGTGGCCTTCGAGGCCTGTCCGAGCGCCAGCAGGCGCTGGTGGCCGCGCTGCGGGCGGGAGACGCCGCAGCAGCACGCTCATCGCTGGAGCGGCACGTCATCGCCGTGGTGACCCCGGCTGACGCCCAGCACCCGGAGGCCGCTTCGAACGGCGGTTGAGGCTCTTAAGGCGAGGGTCGCCATTCGGTACCCGTCGTCCAGTGATCCTCGTCCGGTGACTGCGCGTAGGCGCGCAGGATGGGGTAGGCCGAGCGCGGCCGGTGCAGGCGTGCGTCGCGCATGACCTCCCCGCTACGCGCTTCGTGGCTCATGACGAAACGGCATCGATCCGCGCCCTCGGCGCGACAGGCCAACTCGTGCCCGTACATCGGCATCTCCAGGGCGGTGCTGGTCCAGCCGCTGGCGTAGCCGGCCTGCATGTGGCAACACCGCGCTCGCCGTCCGCTGGTCGTCGGGACGCTGAACGAGTTCGATGACTCCCAGAGGAACACCGCGTCGGTGGTGCACTCCTGGTCGACGATGAGCAGGTCGACGTCGCCATACCCAGCCCAGGCGTAGTGCGGCGGGCCGGTGAGGACGCGGTGCAGCGCCTCGGACTTCGGGATTGGATGGAGCTCGAAGAAGTGCTTGGCGTGGGCGCTGCCCATGAGGCTGCCGAGCTCGTAGAGCACCAGCGCCACGACCTCGGGTGCGTCCGACCGGGCCAGCGCCGCCGGCAGATCCTGCGCGATCGTCGCCGCCGGGATCAGCGCATGGCGCATACCGCCGAGTTGGACGTGTGCCGGCTCCGCGGGCTCTCTGGCAAGGCGGTTCTGGTACTTCGCGATCTCAGCGATTGCGTCGGTCATGAGGCGCTGGATTGCCGGATCCGGGCACGGAATGGTGTCCACTGCGGGCGCAAGGTGCATGCGTTCCCCTCCTTGAGCCGACTCTACGCCTATTCGCGAGCTGGGGTGAGAGTCTCTGTTCGCGCCGTCTGTCCGTGCCGGGACGATCGACGGCTCCGGTCCACCGGCGATCGCGGCGAAGGTCGGGACGTCCCGACGCGGGGTGCCGCCTCACGTGAGCTCGCCGGTCGCGCGGCCCGGCTCGCGCGGCAGGGTCTCGATCCGGGCGATCGTCCTGAACGGTGATGACGGCCTTCACCTCTCCAGGACCAGGCTGCGCACGGCGGCATCTGCAGCCAGCGCCTCGTAGTCGGCGTGTGGCATGCCGTCAGCGAGGCAACGGACTCCCTCACCGACCAGGAGGACGAGCATCAGCGGTAGGCCCGTTCTACGTCACCATCTTCGGTGGTGTGGGAGGAAGGCTCCGGGCAAACTTCAGTCGGCGACGGTCTCCTCTGTGACCGGCGCCCGGTCGCTGGACGCCGGCAGAACGCACTCAATATCCGACATCGACCTGCCGCGTGACCGGCCGCCGGTGGGCGACCGTGAGGGTCAGCGTGTAGCGCCCCGGGGGCAGGGAGCGGGAGGTGCCCAGCGTGAACGACGCCAGGCCGGCCCGCAGCGTCCGGTGGGTCCTT
>JAOPZD010000636.1 GCA_025964295.1 Conexibacter sp. | reverse complement strand
CCGGCGCGGCGCCCGCCTAGCCGGTCAGGAACGGCTCCGACGCGCGCCTGCCGGTCGGCTGCGGCACGACGCCATTGAGGCGCACGAGGCGCAGCGAGCCGGCGGGCAGCGGGGTCTGCGTTTCGCGGTGCTCCGGGCCGATGACGGCATAGGTGGTCGCGCCGTCGCGGGCGATCCGCCAGGCGACGCCGCCGCCGACGTCGTCGGTGCGCGACAGCAGGCCCGAGCCGAGCGTCGTGCTCGTCACCGTGCCGGTGACCTGCTCGCAGTGGTACCAGCGGCTGAGGAAGACCAGGCCGGTCGCCGTCGCGTTGGGCGAGTAGGGCGTCCTGGCCCCGCACGCGCCGCTGACGTAGCCGTTGCCGGCCAGGACGGCGCGGCCGCCGGCGGTGGGCTCGACGCGCATCTCCCACGCCGCGCCCACGCCGGTGACGCCCGGCGCGGCGAGGTGCCAGGAGAAGGCCACCGTCTTGGTGCCGAGGTCGAGCTCGCCGACCTCGCCCTGGAACCTGGCCTTCGCGCAGCCGCCGACGACGTGGCAGCCGTGCGGCACCGCGCCGTGGCGCAACGTCCTGGTCCGGTGCGTGGCGACGTCGTACAGCTCGAGCTGCGAGACGTCCGCGCCGCGGGCCCGGCGCTGGAAGGCGAGCCGCGTGCCGAAGAGCGACGGCGTGCTGTCGGAGCCGTGGAGGCTCGGCGGCCGCAGCGCGCGCTCGGCGCCGCCGGTCAGGTCGATCGCGCGCAGCACGCAGCCGCGGGAGGTCGACCACGGCTGCGGCGACGAGAAGTCCGGTTCCGTGGCGCAGCGGGAGAAGACGACGGTGACGTGGCCCTGGGCGTCGGGGCCCAGGTCGGCGTCGAACGGCACCGCGCGCGGCGCGGCGCCCAGGTCGCGCTTGACGCCGCCGTGGTAGGCGACCAGCCGCCAGAGGCCGTCGGCGCCCGGCTCGCTCCAGACCACCCAGCCGTCGTAGGCGGTGGTCGGCGAGTCCGCGGCGACCGGCGCGAGGCCGGTCGCGGTCGCGGCGCCCGACGCGGACGCCGCGCCAAGGGCCAGGCCGGCGGCGAGGAGCGCCGCGAGGGCGAGCAGGCGATGGGTCATGACCACGCAACGCCTCCGAGCGGAGGAGGTTGCGGTGCTAGAACGCGCCGAGCAGCTGCGGCGCGACCTGCTTCTTGCGGCTCATCACGCCCGGCAGCTCGAGGATCCCGTCCTCGGCCTGGCGGCCGAACGCGCGCTCGGCCGCCGCGACGTCGCCGGCCAGCAGCAGCGACGTGTGCTTCTCCAGGATGTCGGTGACCATCAGGGCCGACAGCACGTGGCCGTTGCGGTCGTGCTGGGCCTGCAGCGCCTCGCGCAGCTCGCCGAGGCGGTCGCCGAGCACCTTGCCCGCCGTCTCGACCTGGGCGATGCACAGCGGCCCCTCGGCGGTCTCGTACTCCTTGGAGTCGCGCGTGAGCAGCGCGTCGACCGACGCGTCGGCGGCGTCGGAGCCCGACTCGAACATCTCGCGGCCGAACTCCTCGGCGTCGACCGCGAGGTAGGCGGCGAGGAAGTCGACGGCCTCGCGGTCGCGGGCGGTCGTCGTCGGCGAGTTGAGGATGACGGTGTCCGACAGGATCGCGCCGAGCAGCACGGTCGCGGTCGGCAGCGTCGGCTCCTCGGAGGCCTGCAGGAAGCGCTCGATGACCAGCGTCGAGGTCGAGCCGACCGGGTCGAACGTCGCCCGCACGGGGACGCGCGTCTCGATCGAGCCGATGTGATGGTGGTCGAGGATCTCGACGATGTGCGCCTGCTCGATGCCGACCACCGACTGGCCCTGCTCGGCGTGGTCGACGAGCAGCACCTCGCGCGGCACCGGGTTGACGAGGTCGGAGCGGGTGACGAGGCCCATCGGGTGGCCGCGGCGGTCGACGGCGACCGCCGCCCGGTAGTGCACGTTCTTGATCTCGTCGGTGACGTCCTCGAGCAGGTCGTTGCCGCGCACGGTCAGCGGCTCGGCGTCCATCAGCGCGCTGCACGGCGCCGCCAGCGTCGTCATGCGGCCGCAGACGTAGCTGTCCAGCGGCGAGAGGACGACCGCGGTGCCGTGCTCGTTGGCGAGCTTGAGGATCTCGTCGCCCGGCGCGATGCCGTTGGAGATCAGCATCAGCGCGACGCCGCGCTCGATCATCCGGCGCTGGGCGTCCTCGCGGTTGCCGATGATCACCGCGTCGCCCTCGCCGATCCCGGACTCGGGGAAGTCGGTGGCCATCGCGAAGACCCACACGCGGCCGGCGACGGCGACGTCCTCGCCGACGACCTGCTCGCCGCTGACCGCCGACGCGATCGCCGAGACGCGCGTGGGCGCGTCGACCAGCGTCGACGCCTCGCGCGACTCGCGGATGTAGCGGCGGGCCAGCGCCCGCTCGGTCATGACGCCCGCCAGCCTGCCGTCGTGGTCGACGATCGGCACGACGTCGAGCTTGTCCTGGGCCATCGTCAGGCCGACCTCGCGCACCGGGTCGTCGACCCCGGCGGCGTAGAAGTCCTGCTGCATCACGTCGCGCACCCGCAGCATCACGTGCGGCAGGAAGTCGGGCTCGGCGGCGCCGGCCCGCTCCAGCACCCAGCGCGTCTGCGAGTTGAGGTCGCCCAGGCGGACCGGGACGTAGGTGTTGGCGGGATCCAGGCGCCCGCGCAGCTCGGCGTACGCGATCGCGGCGGCGATCGAGTCGGTGTCCGGGTTGCGGTGGCCTGTGACGTGGATGAGCGGCACTGCCCTGCATTGTGTCGCGGACGGGGCCGGGGACGCGGTCCGGGCCGGTCGGCTCTGGACGCGTGCGCTAGCCCGCCGGGGGCGCGAAGCCCTGGGGGACGCCGGAGGCGCCGGATCG
>JAOPZD010000622.1 GCA_025964295.1 Conexibacter sp. | reverse complement strand
GTGGCGGTCGACGTCGCCGCGATGGTCGGCGGCTCGCGGACCGCGCCGCCCGGGACGGCGCTCGGGCCGCCGGCCACCGAGCTGCTCGTCGTCGGCGCCCACCGCCGCGGCCAGCCGCTCAACGGCCAGCTCACCGGGCTGGGCGCGCGCTTCGTCGCCACCGTGCAGACCGCGCCGGCCTACAGGATGTACGCCTTGGCCACCGAGCCGCCCAAGCCGGGGCTCGTGCGCGTCGGCGACGGCGGCGAGGCGGTCGAGGGCGAGCTGTGGGCGCTGCCGTCCGCGGCGCTCGGCGCGTTCCTGGCGGCGCTGCCCGGCCCGATGACGCTCGGGCCGGTGGCGCTGGCCGACGGCCGCACGGTGGTCGGCTTCGGCTGCGAGCCGCTGGCGGTGCTCGGCGCGCCGGACATCACCCACCACGGCTCCTGGCCCGCCTACCTGGCGGCGACGGCGCGCAGCAGCGTGCCGGCCGCGGGCTACTCGGCGGGGTAGCGCAGCCCGTCGAGGGCCATGTCGAGGATGCGCTCGATCTGGCCGGGGTCGGCCGTGCGGATCGAGGCGATGCCCGCGACCATGCGGCCGACGTCGATGAACGAGGTGTCGCGGCGGACGTCGCCGGAAGCCTGCGCGCGCTGGAGCAGCATGTCGCCGGCGTCGGTGATCGCCGCCCGGCAGGAGACGAAGACCGGCGCCTCGGCGTCGATCGTGTTGAGCATCTCGTCGGCCAGCGCGCGCTTGGTCGCGGCGTAGCGGACGAACTGGCGCAGCCAGGTGACCAGCGCGTCCCACGGCTCGAGGTCGTCGAGCTCGTTGGCCTTGGCGCTCATCTCCTCGACCTCGTCGACGTAGACGGCCTCCAGCAGGGCCTGGCGCGTCGGGAAGTGGCGGTAGAGCGTGCCGATGCCGACGCCCGCGCGGCGGGCGATGTCCTCCAGCGAGGCGGCGGTGCCGTTCTCGGCGAAGGCCTCGCCGGCCGCGGTCAGCAGCTTCTCGTAGTTGCGCCGCGCGTCGGCGCGCTTGGGGCGCTGGGCGAGCCCCGTGACCTGGTGCTCGGCGGGTGTGGTGGTGGCGCTGGTGTCGGTCATCGGTTGCCTTCCTGACCTCCTTGCAAAGTGGAGGCTACCTCCGCTACTATGTGTGATGAAGCGGAGGCACCCTCCGCAACGTTTCTGGAGGACGCCTCCATTTTAGCGCCCTCCGCAAGACCCCAAGGAGCACCTCTCCCCATGTCGTTCCCCTCGCTTCGGCGTGCCTCGTCACGCCCCACGATCGCCCACGCTCCCGGCTCCAACCTGGTCCTGGGCCTGATCCTGGCCGCCTACCTGATGATCGTGCTCGACGTCTCGGTGATCATCACGGCGCTCCCCGAGATCCACACCGCTCTGCACTTCTCCTCCGCCGGCCTCTCGTGGGTCCAGAACGCCTACGCGCTGACGTTCGGCGGCCTGCTCCTGCTCGGCGCGCGCGCCGGCGACATCCTCGGCCGGCGCCGCACGTTCATGGTCGGCATCGCGGTGTTCAGCACCGCGTCGCTGCTCGCCGGGCTGGCGCAGTCCGCCGGCTGGCTGCTGACCGCCCGCGCCGCGCAGGGCGTGGGCGCCGCGCTCGCCGCGCCGTCGACGCTCGCCCTGCTGACCACGACGTTCCGCGAGGGCACCGAGCGCACCCGCGCCCTGGCCTGGTACAGCGCGGTCGCCGGTGGCGGCGGCAGCGCCGGGCTCGTCCTCGGCGGCATGCTCACCGACTGGATCTCCTGGCGCTGGGGCATGTTCATCAACGTGCCGGTCGGCCTGGTCGTCATGTACCTGACGCCGCGCCATCTCCCCGAGACCGAGCGCCGCGCCGGCCGCTTCGACCTGACGGGCGCGATCACGTCGACGCTCGGCATGACCGCGGTGGTCTACGGCTTCGTCCGCGCCGCGTCCGACGGCTGGGGCGACCGCGTGACCGTCGCCTCGTTCGCGGCGGGCGCCGCGCTGCTGGTGGCCTTCATCGTCAACGAGATGCGCGCCGAGCAGCCGATCACGCCGCTGCGCCTGTTCGCCAGCCGCGAGCGGTCCAGCGCCTACCTGGCGCGGATGCTGGTGGTCGGAGGCATGTTCTCCATGTTCTTCTTCCTGACCCAGTTCCTGCAGGGCGTGCTGCACTACAACCCGCTGCAGGCCGGCCTGGCGTTCCTGCCGATGACCGCCGTGATGTTCTCGATGGTGCAGGTCGTGCCGCGCGTCGCGGCGCGCGTCGGGACCATGCCGCTGCTGCTCACCGGGCTGACCCTCGCGCTGGGCGGCCTGGCCTGGATCAGCCGCCTGTCCGACACGACCGCGTTCTTCCCCGGGATCGCGCTGCCGCTCGTCCTGCTGGGCTCCGGCATGGGCATGGCGCTCACGCCGCTGACGGCCGCGGGCATCGCGGGCGTGGCGCCCGATGACGCGGGCGCCGCCTCGGGCGTCGTCAACGTCTCCCAGCAGCTCGGCGGCTCGCTGGGCCTGGGCATCCTGGTGACCGTCTTCGCCTCCGCGCAGCGCGGCGACGGCGGCACGACGACCCACGCGCTGGCCCACGCGGTGTCCTCCGCGCTGACCGGCTCGGCGATCCTCGTCGGGCTCGGCCTGACCGTGGTCCTGGTGGTCATGCACGGCGAGCGGATCCCCGCGCTCTCCCCGGCGCGCATCCTGGCCCGGGTCGCCACCGCCCGCGCGACCCGCTGAGCGTCCTTCCCGCCGTCCTGCCCGCCGATCGCGGGTAGGACGGTGGGATGGACGACGTCGATCTCGAAGCGGTCGAGCAGGCTCTGCGCGACCGCGCCGCCACGCTCGACCGCCGCATCAGCGGCATGGCCGCCCCACCGGAGCGCGGCAGCGGGATCAGCTTCGGCAAGCGGATCGGCGACGGCACGACCGAGGCGGTGCGGCGGCTGACCGAGGTCGGCGTCGGCGGATCGCTGGAGACCTCCCAGGCCCGCGTGGTCCGCGCGCTGGAGAAGCTCGACGAGGGCAGCTACGGCATCTGCGACGCGTGCGGCCGGCCGATCGCGCCGGCGCGGCTGCGCTTCGCGCCGGAGAGCGTCTTCTGCATCGAGTGCGCCCGGCGGGCGCGCTGAGGCGCCGCTAGGCGCCGATCGGGTGCCAGACCGTGCGCAGCTCGGTCAGCGCCTCGAGGCGCGCGAGCGGGGAGGAGTCGCCGCGGATGACCCGCTTCAGCGTCTCGGAGGCGAAGGTGTCGACCTGCGTCGACAGCTCGGCGTCGCCCGTCTGGTCGATGATCGCGTTGACGTCGCGGTGGGCCGCCAACGCCGGGACGAGCTCGGAGGCGCGGCCGGAGATGAGGTTGACGACGCCGGCGGGGATGTCGGAGACGCCGAGGACCTCGCCGAAGTCCAGGCCGGGAAGCGGATCCGCTTCGGGCAGCGCGACGACGACGACGTTGCCGGCGGCCAGCGGCGCGGCGATCGCCTCGACGACGCGCGCCAGCGGATCCTGCGCGCCGCACAGCACCGCGACGACGCCCGTCGGCTCCGGCGTCGACAGCGACAGGAACGGCGCCGCGACCGGGTTGATCGTCCCCAGCACCGCGTGGAGCTTGTCGGTCCAGCCGGCGTAGTGCACCAGCTCGTCGACCGCCTCGCCGACGTCGTCGCCGAACTCGGCGCTGCGCGACTCCAGCGCCTCGGCCGCCCGGTACAGGATCTGCCCGCGGTTGTAGGCCGTGCGCTTCGCCCAGCCGGCCTGCGCCTTGCGCGCGGCCTTGACGGCGTCGCGGACGTCCTTGCGCGAGCCGCGCGGGACGTTGGCGACGTGCTCGCCGCCCGCGTCGTGGGACGGGTCGTGGCGGCCGGACTCCGAACGCACGAACGCACCCCCGATGTACAGCTTGTAGGTCTTGGCGACGGCAACCCGCATGTGCGCTCAGGCCTCCCGGACGTAGGGGCGCAGGCCCGCCGCGCCGCCCTCGCGGCCGAAGCCGCTCTCCTTGAACCCGCCGAACGCCGCCGTCGGGTCGAAGTGGTTGTAGGTGTTCTGCCAGACGACGCCGGCCTGCAGCCGCGCGGCGACCTCGAAGGCCTTGGAGCCCTTGTCGGTCCAGATCCCCGCGGCCAGCCCGTAGGGCGAGTTGTTGGCCTTCTCGACCGCCTCGGCGTGCGTCCGGAACGTCGTGATCGTCAGCACCGGCCCGAAGATCTCCTCCTGCGACACGCGGTGCGCGGGCGAGGCCTCGGTGAACAGCGCGGGCGCGAACCAGTAGCCGCGATCCGGCAGGTCGCACGCGACCTGGCGCAGCCCCGCGCCCTCCTGCACGCCCGCGTCGACCAGCTCGCCGATCCGCGCCAGCTGCGCGGCCGAGTTGATCGCCCCGACGTCGGTGTTCTTGTCCAGCGGATCGCCGACGCGCAGCGTCTGCATCCGCGCCCACAGCCGCTCGACGACCTGCTCGGCGATCGACTCCTGCACGAGCAGTCGCGAGCCCGCGCAGCAGACGTGGCCCTGGTTGAAGAAGATGCCCTGGACGATCCCCTCGACCGCCTGGTCGATGGCCGCGTCCTCGAAGACGATGTTCGCCGACTTGCCGCCGAGCTCGAGCGTCAGCCCGATGTCGCGACCGGCCAGGTCGGCCTGGTTGTCGCGACCGACCGCGGTCGTGCCTGTGAAGGCGACCTTGTCGACGTCTGCCCGGAGCTGGGCCGCGCCCGCGGCGCCATCGCCCGGCAGGATGTTGACGACGCCGTCGGGCAGCTCGGCCTCCTGCAGGATCTCGGCGAGCAGCAGCGCGGTCAGCGGCGTCGTGTCGGCCGGCTTGAGGACCGCCGTGTTGCCCGTCGCCAGCGCCGGCGCGAGCTTCCACGCCGCCATCAGCAGCGGGAAGTTCCACGGGATGACCTGGCCGACGACGCCGCGCGGCACCACGCCGCGGCCGCCCGCGGTCGGCAGCGCGTACTCCAGCTTGTCGGCCCAGCCCGCGTAGTAGAAGAAGTGCGCCGCGGCCAGCGGCACGTCGACGTCGCGCGACTCCTTGATCGGCTTGCCGCCGTCGAGCGTCTCGACGATCGCCAGCTCGCGAGCGCGCTCCTGGATCAGGCGCGCGATGCGGAAGACGTACTTGCCGCGCTCCAGGCCCGGGAGCGCCGCCCAGGCGCCCTGCGCCGCGCGCGCCGCGGCATCCGCACGCTCCACGTCGGCGGCCGTCGCCTGCGCGATCTCGGCGAGCGGCTCCTCGGTCGCCGGGTTGATCGTCGGCGCGTAGCGACCCTCGGCGGGCTCGACGAACTCGCCGCCGATGAACAGCCCGTAGCGGTCGCGCAGCCGGACGTGGTCGGTGGACTCGGGCGCCGGCGCGTACTCCCACCGCACGGGCGCGCGCGAGGCCGTCGGGGCCTGCGGCGCAGCGGCCGGGGCCGCCGCGTGTCCGTTGGTCGCCGCGACCTGCGGCTCGGTCGTCGTCTCGCTCACGCGATCACTCCTTCGAGAAGTCCTCGGCCCGGCCGTAGCGACCGGTCTCGGTCTTGGCGTACTGCAGCAGCAGGTCGTTGAGCACCGACGAGGCGCCGATGCGCAGGCGGTCGGGCGTCAGCCAGTCGTCGCCCAGCGTCTCCTTGACGAGCACGAGCACGGCGAGCGCCGCCTTGCTCGTCGAGACGCCGCCCGCGGGCTTCATGCCGACCACGCGACCCGTGCGTTGCACGTAGTCGCGGATGGCCTCGAGCATGACGAGGATCACGCCGGGCGTCGCACCCTCGGCGGCCTTGCCCGTCGAGGTCTTGATGAAGTCCGCGCCTGCGTCCATGGCGAGCATCGAGGCGTGGCGCACGTGGTCGTAGGAGCCGAGCTCGACGGTCTCGAGGATGACCTTCAGGTGCGCCGGCCCGCACGCGTCCTTGATCTGCTCGATCTCGTCGACCACGCGCGCGTCGTCGCCGGACAGGTAGGCGTCGCGCGAGATCACCATGTCGATCTCGTCGGCGCCGTCGGCGACCGCGAGGCGCACCTCCTCCAGGCGCGTCGCCAGCGGCGTCTGCCCCGCCGGGAACCCCGTCGCCACCGACGCGACGTGCACGCCCGTGCCCGCGACGGCGTCCAGCGCGACCGACACCATCGACGGGTAGACGCACACCGCCGCACACGACGGGACCTCGGGGTAGGCCGGCGACGGCGTCACCGCCTTGGCCGCCAGCTGGCGCACCTTGCCGGGGGTGTCGGCGCCCTCCAGCGTCGTGAGGTCGAGTACGGAGATCGCCAGCAGGATCCCCTGGCGCTTGGCCTCGGCCTTGATGGAGCGCTTGGCCAGCGCGTCGACCCGCTCTTGGATGCCGACCCGGTCGACATGCGGCAGGGTCCTCGGTCCGCTCATGCGACCGAGGATAGACGCGATCCGATGCCTAGTTCCCTTCGCGCTGGTACGGCACGCCGTCGGCCGCCGGCGGCGTCGAGCGGCCGACCACGCCCGCCACGGCGATCAGCGTCAGCACGTAGGGCAGCGCCTGGAAGAGCGTGGCCAGCGACGGTGAGA
>JAOPZD010000599.1 GCA_025964295.1 Conexibacter sp. | reverse complement strand
CGCGCTCGGCGGCCGAGCGGGCACGCTCCTCGGCGGCGCCGCCGCCACCCTTCTTGGTGCCGCCGAAGAGCGGGGTCATGAGCGGTCTCCTGCGTGGAGGGCGAGCCAGTCTTCGAGCAGCACCGCGGCGGCGCGGGAGTCCTCGGACGTCCGCGTGTCGCCCGAGCGCGCGGCGATCGCCGTGGTGAAGCGCTCGTCGTAGAGCTCGACCGGGATCGGCTTGACGCGCTCGCGCAGCTTCTCGGCCCAGTCGCGGGTCTCGCGCGTCTGGTCGGTGTCGTGGCCGGCCAGCCCCAGCGGGAGGCCGACGACGATCCGCTCGACCTCGCGCTCGCGTGCGAGGTCGGCGACGCGCACCAGGCCCTTGCGGGTCCCCGGTCGCTCGATGTGGTCGATGGGCGTGGCGAGCGTCCCGGTGGGGTCGCTGACCGCACAGCCGCATCGCGCCGAGCCGTAGTCCAGCGCCAGCACGCGCATCAGGCTAGGGAATCACGGACCGCGGACGCTGTCTCACGAAGCGGCCAGTGCCGTCTCGATGTGCGCGCGCGCCGCCGCGAGGGCGTCGTCGAGCTTCTCCGGATCGCGGCCGCCCGCCTGCGCCATCGTGTCGCGGCCGCCTCCGCCGCCGCCGACGACCTGGGCGGCGACCTTGACCAGCTCGCCCGCCTTCAGCCCCCGCTCGACCAGCGCCGGGGCGACCGAGGCGATCAGCGCGACCTTGCCGTCGGTCACCGCGCCGAGGACGATCGCGGCGTCGCCGATGGCGTTCTTGACGCGGTCGGTCGCGTCGAGCAGCGCCTTGGCGTCCTCGACGCCGACGGCGGCCGTCAGGACGCGGACGCCGCCGATCTCCTCGGCCTGCCCGGCCAGCGCGCCGACGTCGACCGCGCCGTTGGACGACGACGCGCCGCGGCGCGCGGCCTCCTTGAGCGCCTGCTGCAGGTCGGCGACCTTCGCCGGGACCTGCTCGGGCGAGGTGCGCAGCTCGCTCGCCGCCTCGCGGATCAGCGCGTCGTGGCTGCGCAGCAGCGTCACGGCCTCGGGGCCGGTCACGGCCTCGATGCGCCGCACGTTGGAGGCGCTCGAGCCCTCCGACACGATCTTGAAGACCCCGATCTCCGCCGTCGAGCGCACGTGCGTGCCGCCGCACAGCTCGCGGGAGTACTCGCCGTCGCCGATCTGGACCATCCGCACGACGTCGCCGTACTTCTCGCCGAACAGCGCCATGGCCCCCAGCTCCTGGGCCTCCTTCAGCGTCGTCGTGATCGGGCGCACCGGGTCGTTGCGCAGCACCCACGCGTTGACGCGGTCCTCGACGGCGCGCAGCTCCTCGGGCGCCAGCCGCGTCCCGTGGGTGAAGTCGAAGCGCAGCTTGTCGGGACCGACGTAGGAGCCGGCCTGCCGGACGTGCGTGCCCAGCGCCTCGCGCAGCGCCGCGTGCAGCAGGTGGGTCGCGGTGTGGTTGGCCTGCGTCGCCTGGCGCGCGGCGCGGTCGACGCGCGCGACGACCTTCTCGCCCACCTCCAGCGCGCCCCGCTCGAGCTCCAGCACCACGGCCTGGTCCTCGCCGGAGCGCAGCACCTCGTTGACCGTCGCGCGGCAGTCGCCGTCCTCGCACTCGACCGTCCCCGCGTCGGACACCTGCCCGCCGCCCTGGGCGTAGAACGGCGACGTCGCGAGCTTGACGAACGTCCGCCCGCCCTGCTCCATGACGCCGGCGACCGTCGTGCGCTCCTCGAGGTGCTCATAGCCGGTGAACTGCGTCGGCTCCGCTGACAGCTGGCGGATGACCTCCTGCTTGGCCCCCACGCGCTCCTGCGCGCCCGCGCCGGCGGACGACCGCAGCCGCTGCTCCTCCATCAGCTCGTCGAAGCCCGCGATGTCGACCGGCACGCCGCGCTCGCCGGCGATCTCGGTCGTCAGGTCGATCGGGAAGCCGTAGGTGTCGTGGAGCTTGAACGCGTCCTCGCCGGAGACCGCGCCGCGCGCGAGCAGGTCGTCCAACATCGTCAGCCCGGTCTCCAGCGTGCGGCCGAAGCCCTGCTCCTCGGCGGTGACCCAGCGCAGGATCGCGTCGCGCTCGCGCCCGAGCTCCGGGTAGGCGGCGCCCATCGTGTCCATGACGACGTCGACGTACTTGGGGAGGAACTCGCCCTGGAAGCCGAGGCGGTGGCCCTGGGCGATCGCCCGGCGCATCAACCGGCGCAGCACGTAGCCGCGGTCCTCGTTGGAGGGCACGACGCCGTCGGCGATCAGGAACGTCATCCCGCGCGAGTGGTCGGCCAGGATGCGCAGCGCGCGCTCGTCGATCTCGTTCGTGGCCAGCGACCGGCCGAGCTCCATCAGCGGCACGAACTGGTCGGTGTCGAAGATCGAGTCGACGCCCTGCTGGATCAAGGCCATGCGGTTGAGGCCCAGGCCGGTGTCGATGTTCTGCTTGGGCAGCGGGACCAGCGTCCCGACCGGGTCCTGGTTGTACTGCATGAACACGAGGTTCCAGTACTCGAGGAAGCGCTCGTTCTCGCCGCCGGGGAGATCGTCCTCCGTGCCCCACTCCAGGCCGCGGTCGTAGTAGAGCTCCGAGCACGGCCCGCACGGCCCGGTCTCGCCCGCCTGCCAGAAGTTCTCCGAGCGCGGGCACAGGACGATCCGCTCGCGCGGGACGCCGATGCCCTCCCAGATCGCGATGGCCTCCTCGTCGGGGCCCAGGCCGAGCTCCTCGTCGCCCTCGAAGACCGTGACCCAGATCCGGTCGGGGTCGAAGCCGAAGCCCTCCAGCGACATCTCCCACGCGAGCTCCGCGGCGCCCTGCTTGAAGTAGTCGCCCATCGAGAAGTTGCCGAGCATCTCGAAGAACGTGAGGTGGCGCGTCGTCGTGCCGACGACGTCGATGTCCGGCGTGCGGAAGCACTTCTGGCAGCTGGTCAGCCGGTGGTGCGGCGGCGTCTCGAGGCCCTGGAAGTAGGGCTTGAGCGGGTGCATGCCGGCGGTGGTCAACAGGACCGAGGGGTCGTAGGAGGCAGGGACCAGCGAGCCGCTCGCCAGGCGCTTGTGGTCGCGCTGCTCGAAGAACGACAGGAAGGACTCGCGGATCTCGTCGGACGTCACGAGGCGATCGTCGCACATCCGATGACGACGTCTCCCGCCAGCAGCACGGCCGTCTGGCCTGGTGCGGGGGCCGAGAACGGCTCGGCCAGCGCGACGCCCGCGGGTTCGAGCCGGCACGGCACGATCCGCGCGTGGTAGCGCAGCCGCACGCCGTCGACCTCGGCCGCGTCGCGGTGCAGGCGGATGCCCCGCAGCGCCACCCGGTCGACCTCCAGGGCCTCGCGCGGCCCGACCGTGACCGTGTTCGCGCGCGCGTCGGTCTGCAGGACGTAGAGCGGCTCGGCCTGCTGGACCGGCAGCCCGCGTCGCTGGCCGACGGTGTAGTGGAAGTGGCCACGATGGCGGCCGAGCACGGCGCCGTCGGCCGCCAGGACGTCGCCGTCGCGCTCGCGCAGGCCGCCGTGGCGGGCGAGGAAGCGCTCGCGGCCCGTGCCGGCCAGGAAGCAGAGGTCCTGCGAGTCGGGCTGGGAGGCGACCGGCAGGTCGTGCTCGCGCGCGAGCGCGCGAACCTGGGGCTTGGTCAGCTCGCCGAGCGGGAAGCGCAGGCGCGCCAGGGTCCGGCGCCCGAGCGCGGCCAGCATGTAGGTCTGGTCCTTCGCGTCGTCGGCCGCGGCGCGCAGGAGGCCGTCCTCGGTCTGGCGCGCGTAGTGGCCGGTGGCCAGCGTCGCGGCGCCGATGCGGTCGGCGAAGTCGACCATCGCGTCGAGCCGGACGTGGCCGTTGCAGCGCACGCACGGGTTGGGCGTCAGGCCGGCGGCGTGGTCGGCCAGCCAGGGCTCGACGACGCCGGCGCGGAAGCCGTCGCGCAGGTCGAGGGTGAAGTGCGGCAGGCCGAGCCGGTGGGCGATCGCGCGCGCCGAGCGCACCGCGCTCGCCGAGCAGCAGGAGGCCTCGGCGTCGTTCTCGGGGTCGCGCCAGAGCTCGAGGGTGACGGCGACGACGTCCTCCCCCGCGCCGCGCAGCAGCACGGCGGCCACGGTGGAGTCCACGCCGCCGGACATCGCGACGAGCGTCCGCACGGGACCGTCGGCGGGCGCCGTCGCGGCGGCGCCCGCGCCGC
>JAOPZD010000598.1 GCA_025964295.1 Conexibacter sp. | reverse complement strand
GCGGCGCGGGCGCCGGCGCCGGGGGCGGCGGCATGTTCGGCTCCAACACCAACGTGACCGCCGCACTGGCCTACGCCAAGGCCCACGGCGGCGGGACGATCGGCGTCTCCTCCCAGCAGGGCGCGTCGGAGGCGATCATCTCCTCCGGCGCCAAGGTCGCCGGCCTCGGCGGCTTCTCGGGCCGCGAGAGCGAGGTCAGCGCGAGCTGG
Source organism: Conexibacter sp. (assembly GCA_025964295.1). The sequence goes on along the minus strand of JAOPZD010000598.1, from coordinate 8,178 downwards.
CTGGCGCAGGCCGTCAAGGACGGGCGCATCCGCTACGTCCTGACCGGTGGCCAGAGCGGCGGCATGGGCAACGACGGCCGCACCGGCTCGACGACGATCATGGCCATCGTCGCCAAGGTGGGCAAGCAGACCACGGTCAGCGGCATGTACGACCTCCAGGGCAAGGCCGCCGCGATCCTCGCGGCGGCCTCCTAGGCGGGCCGGGACGCGCCAGGAGACACCAGCGACTTGCGCCGGGCCGGCGCCTCGGCGAGCATCGGGCCCATGGCCCCAGCGGACTACGTGATCGTCGGCGCCGGCTCGGCGGGCTGCGTGCTCGCCCACCGGCTGACGGAGGACCCGGACGTCCGGGTCCTCCTCATCGAGGCGGGCGGCAAGGACCGCCACCCCAACATCAAGATCCCGGCGGGCTTCGCCAAGCAGTTCCACACCAAGCTGGACTGGGACTTCGCCACCGAGCCCGAGCCGCACTGCGACGGCCGCTCGCTGTTCATCCCGCGCGGCAAGTCGCTGGGCGGCTCGAGCTCGATGAACGCGATGCTCTACGTGCGCGGCCGGCCGCTGGACTACGACCTCTGGGAGTCCGAGGGCGCCGCGGGCTGGGGTTGGGACGACGTGCGGCCCTACTTCCTCAAGGCCGAGCACAACGAGCGCGGCGCCAGCGAGCACCACGCCGTCGGCGGCCCCCTCAACGTCGCCGACGAGCGCTCGCCGCGCCCGCTGACCAAGCGCTTCCTGCAGGCCGCCGAGGCCGTCGGGATCCCGCGCATCGCCGACTACAACGGCCCCGAGCAGGACGGCGCGTCGCTCGTGCAGGTCACGCAGCGCAACGGCCGCCGCTGGTCGGCGGCCGACGCCTACCTGCGCCCGGCGCAGGACCGGCCGAACCTCGAGATCCGCACCGGCGTGCACGTCGCGCGCGTCGTGCTGGAGGGCGACCGCGCCGTCGGGGTCGTGCTGCGCGACGGCCGCGGCCGCGAGGAGACCGTGCGCGCCGAGCGCGAGGTGATCCTCAGCGCCGGCGCGATCGGCTCGCCGCAGCTGCTGATGCTCTCGGGCATCGGGCCGGCCGACCACCTGCGCGAGGTCGGCGTCGACGTCGCGGTCGACAGCCCGGGCGTCGGCGCCAACCTCCAGGACCACCCCTACGTCGTGTGCGTCTGGGAGGCGACCGCCGCCGAGTCGCTCTACGGCGCCGACAAGCCCAAGCCGCTGCTGGAGTGGCTGCTGCGCCGCTCGGGACCGCTGACCTCGACGGTCGCCGAGGCGTTCGCCTTCGTCCGCAGCCGCCCCGGCCTGCCCGCCGCCGACCTGCAGTACCACTTCGCGCCCGCCTACTTCGTGCGCAACGGCGAGGAGGAGTTCGACGGCCACGCGTTCACGTTCGGCCCGGTCCTCATCAGCCCCAAGAGCCGTGGCCAGATCCGGCTGGCGGCGTCTGACCCGGTGGCCAAGCCGCGGATCGTCACCAACACGCTCGGCGAGCCCGAGGACCTCGCGGCGCTGGTCACCGGCGTCGAGCTCGCCCGCGAGATCGCCGGCACCGAGCCGCTGCGCTCCGTCCGCGGGCGCGAGATCTACCCGGGCGCCGAGATCCGCGACGACGCCGACGTCGAGGACTTCGTCCGCCGCAACGTCGAGCTGCTCTACCACCCGTCGGGCACCTGCCGCATGGGCGGCGAGGACGCGGTGCTCGACCCCGAGCTGCGCGTGCGCGGCGTCGAGGGCCTGCGCGTGATCGACGCGTCCGTCTTCCCGCTGATCCCCGGCGGCAACACCAACGCCCCGACGATCATGGTCGCCGAGCGCGCCGCCGACCTCGTCAAGGGCAAGGTCGCCGCGACCGCGGCGCGCGCCTGAGGGCCGCGGACCGCCCTGGCCGCGCCGCGCTCGCTACCCTTCGGCCTCGCCCGAGCGGGCCTCGGAGGGGTGCCGGAGTGGTTGAACGGGGCGGTCTCGAAAACCGTTGTACGGCTTCGTCGTACCGAGGGTTCGAATCCCTCCCCCTCCGCTGCGCGCGGCCGCGCCCCCGTCGCGCCGCGTCGCGCCGCCCGCTACGGTACGCGCCATCGAGACGCCGGACCGCCGCGGGCCGTCCGTGCCACGACCACCTCGCTCGCCGCCCATGCGCCGGCGGCTCCCGGGGCCGGTCGGGGCGACGGAGGCTCACCCGCGGAGAGGGCCGGCTGCTCGTGTCAGGCAGCGATCGCACGCCGGCCGACGCCTTCCGTCGGCTGGGCAGCACCGCTAGAATCGTGTGACCTATCGCTGCCCGTTCGGTTCTCCGAGGCTCCTCCTCCTTGCGCGCGCGGTGTTCTCAGAGGAGCCCGGAAAGCGTGGCGTACATGATCCCCCCGGACGCGGAATCCGAGGTCGACCGCACCGACAAGGCGAGCGTGCTGGCGTCGATCTCGGCCGAGATGGTGCGCCTCTACAAGGATCAGCTCGGCCGCGGCCCGACGAAGGCGCGCACGAACTGGTCGGGGCGGGACATGATCGTCGTCCTGCTCGAGGACACCCTCACGCCCGCGGAGCGCACCCTGCTCGCGCTGGGCGAGGACGCGCGGCTGCGCGAGACGCGGATGCTCTACCAGTACTCCTACGTCCGCGAGTTCTGCGTGCCCGTGGAGCGATTCACCGGGCGCAAGGTCCGGTCGTTCCTCAGCGGCATCGACACGGGCGACGACGGTACGTCGCTCGAGGCCTTCGTGCTGCACCCCGAGGGCTACGAGGGCCGGTCGCGGTGGGAGGACGAGCTCGCGGCCTAGTCCGATGTCGAGGATCCGCGCGTGCGCCTGGCCATGCGGTGGGTAGGCTGTGAGGGAGAGTCGGTCCGGTCCGCCAGCCGAACAGGACCCGACTGCGACGATTCGGCCCTGCACAAGGGCTTCGCCGGCGTACCGGGTTCCGGTGGCAGGGCCGGGAGAACAGTTCCTCCCAGAATCGAGCCGTCATGAGCTCTGCGCCAGACCGCGTCGCGTGGTCGTGGCCAGCCGAGGTGCGCAGCGTTCCGACGGCTCGGCATGCTGTCGTGGAATGGCTGCGGACGTGCGACACGCCCGACCCGCCGCTCAGTGACGTGGCCCTGGTCGTCTCCGAAGCGGTGACGAACGTCGTCAACCACGCGTACGTCGGACGTTCGCCGGGAGAGGTCCACGTCAAGCTTGCCGTCGGGGAGGAGGAGCTCCTGCTCGTCGTCGAGGACCAGGGCAACGGGCTGCGACCCCGCACGGACTCGCCGGGGCTCGGCTACGGCCTCATGCTGATGGTCGCGGTGGGCAAGCGCTTCGAGGCCCAGACCGGCGCGGGGACCGGGACGCGCCTGTCGGTGTGGTTCAGCCGCGACCCGGTGGAGGCGACGCTCCCGGCCTGAGCGCGGGGCGCGGCGTGGCGGCCCGGGCGCGCGGGGATGAGCGCACGGGCGGCGCCGCGGCGATCGCTCAGGCCGCGGGCGCCTCGACCTCGCGCAGCGAGCCGTCCTCCGGGTCGAAGACGAAGCCGCGGATGTGGTCGCGGTGGGGCAGCTCGCCGGCGGAGCGCAGGCGCGCGAGGGAGTGGCCGAGGGTGGCCTCGAGGTCGTCGAAGGCGCCCAGGCGCCAGGTCGGCAGGACGCCGTCGGCGGCCAGCATCTGGCGGAACTCGTCCTCGGACGCGTTGCGCAGGCCGCAGCCCTCGTGCATGACGAGCACGATCTCCTCGGTGCCCAGCAGCCGCTGGGAGGCCGACAGCGAGCGCAGCGCGTCGTCGGTCACCAGGCCGCCGGCGTTGCGGATGATGTGCGCGTCGCCGCGCTCGAGCCCGAGCATCGGGAACAGGTCGATCCGCGTGTCCATGCAGGACAGCACGGCGACCTTGCGGCGCGGCCTGGGGCTGAGGCCCGGGGCGGCGAGCTCCGCGGAGCGGGCGGCCGCGACCTGGAGCATCTCGTCGGCGTTCTGGGGCATGCGCCGCCGGATCGTAGTCGAGCCGGCCGGGAACCTCCCGGCCGGCCCGCCACGGAGGACTCCTAGGCCGCGACCGGCGCGGGCGCGTCGGAGTAGATCTCCCCGCGCTCGGCCTTCTCGACCAGGGACGCCGGCGGCTCGAAGCGCGCGCCGTACTGCTCGGCCAGCTCGCGCGCGCGGGCCACGAACCCGGCCACGCCGCCGTCGTATCCGTTGATGTACTGGAGCACGCCGCCGGTCCAGCCCGGGAAGCCGATGCCGAAGATCGAGCCGATGTTCGCGTCGGCGACCGACTCGATCACGCCCTCGTCCAGGCACTTGACCGTCTCGAGCGCCTCGGCGAAGAGCATGCGCTCCTCGAGGTCCTTCAGCGCGATCGCCGACGGGTCGGCGACCGGCGGGAACAGCTCGCGCAGACCCGGCCACAGGCCGGCGCGCTTGCCGTCCTCGTAGTCGTAGAAGCCGGCGCCGCGGAGCTTGCCGGCGCGGCCCTCGGCCAGCATCTTGTCGACCACCGCGAACGCCGGGTGGTCGCGCCACTCGCCGCCCTCGGCCTCGACCGCCTCGCGCGTGGCCTTGCGGATCTTCGCCGCGAGCTCCATGTTGAGCTCGTCCATGAGCTGCAGCACGGGCGCGGGGTAGCCGGCCTGACCGGACGCCTGCTCGATCGACGGCGCCGGGACGCCCTCGGTCAGCATCGCGAGGCCCTCGTTGATGAACGTGCCGATCACGCGCGAGGTGAAGAACCCGCGCGCGTCGTTGACCACGATCGGCGTCTTCTTGATGGCCTTGGCGACGTCGAGCGCGCGGTGGAGCGTCTCGTCGCTGGTCTGCTCGCCCTTGATGATCTCCAGCAGCGGCATCTTGTCCACGGGGGAGAAGAAGTGCAGGCCGATGAAGTCCGCCGGGCGCGAGACGCCCTCGGCCAGCTGGGTGATCGGCAGCGTGGAGGTGTTGGACCCCAACAACGCGTTGGGCTTGAGGAACGGCTCGATCTCGGCGAAGACCTGGGCCTTGACCTTGGGGTCCTCGAACACCGCCTCGATGACGAGGTCGGCGTCCTGGGCCGCGGAGGGCTCGGTCGTCGCGGTGATCCGGGCCAGCAGCGCGTCGGCGTCCTCCTGCGAGGAGCGGCCGCGCGCGACGGCCTTCTCGACCAGGCTCTGCGAGTAGGCCTTGCCCTTGTCGGCCGCGGCCTGGTCGACGTCCTTGAGCACGACCTCGATGCCGGCCTTCGCGCAGACGTAGGCGATCGCGGCGCCCATCATGCCGGCGCCCAACACCACCACCTTGGTCGGCGTGAAGCGCTCGAGGCTCTCCGGCCGGCCGCGGTCGCCGTTGACCTGCTGCAGGTCGAAGAAGAACGCCTGGATCATGTTCTTGGCCACCTGGCCGGTCGCGAGGTCGGTGAAGTACCGGCCCTCGATCTCGATCGCGGTGTCGAAGTCGACCTGCGCGCCCTCGACCGCCGCGGCCATGATGTGGTGCGGCGCGGGGTAGTTGGCGCCCTTGAGCTGCTTGCGCAGGTTCGCCGGGAACGCCGGGAGGTTCATCGCCAGCTTGGGGTTGGACGGCGTGCCGCCCGGGATCTTGTAGCCCTTGACGTCCCAGGGCTGGACGGCCTCCGGGTTCTCCGCGATCCACGTCCTGGCGGCCGGGAGGAGGTCGTCGCGGGTCGGCACGACTTCGCCGACGAGGCCCATCTCCAGCGACTGGGCCGGGCGCTTCTCCTGGCCCTGCAGCAGCAGCTGCATCATCGCGTCGACGATGCCGAACATGCGCACGGTGCGCACGACGCCGCCACCGCCGGGCAGCAGCCCCAGCTTGACCTCGGGGAAGCCCAGCTTGGCCTTCGGGTCGTCGACGATGACGCGGTGGTGCGCGGCCAGCGCGATCTCCAGCCCGCCGCCCAGCGCGGCGCCGTTGATCGCGGCGACGACCGGGACGCCGAGCGTCTCGAGCCGGCGCAGCTGCGCCTTGACCTCGCGGATGCCCGCGGCGAACTCCGCCGCGTCCTCGCGCGTGACCGACTTGAGGTCGTTGAGGTCGCCGCCCGCGAAGAACGTCTTCTTGGCCGACGTCAGCACGACGCCCTTGATGTCCCCCTTCTCGGCCTCGAGCCGCTCGACGGTCGCGCCCATCGACTCGATGTAGGCGCGGTTCATCGTGTTGGCCGACTGGTTGGGGTCGTCCAGCGTCAGGACGACGATCCCGTCGGACCCCTTGTCGTACTTGATGGTCGTGGACTCGGCCATGCCTAGATCGCCTCCACGACGGTCGCGATGCCCATGCCGCCGCCGACGCACAGCGTGCAGAGGCCGTACCGGCCGCCCGTGCGGTGCAGCTCGTCGACGATCGTGCCGAGGATCATGCCGCCGGTCGCGCCGAGCGGATGGCCCATGGCGATGGCGCCGCCGTTGACGTTGACCTTCTCGAGGTCGAGGTCCAGATCCCTGACGAACCGCAGGACGACGGCCGCGAAGGCCTCGTTGATCTCGACGAGGTCGAGCTGGTCGGCGGTGATGCCCGCCTTGGCCAGCGCCTTCTTGGACGCGGGCGCGGGGCCCGTGAGCATGATCGTCGGGTCGGCGCCGCTCACCGCCGTCGCGAGGATCCGCGCGCGCGGCGTCAGCCCCAGCTCGGCGCCCGTGGCCTCGTTGCCGATGGCGACCAGCGACGCGCCGTCCACGATGCCCGACGAGTTGCCCGGCGTGTGGACGTGGTTGATCTTCTCGACCCAGTGGTACTTCTGCAGCGCGACCGCGTCGAAGCCGCCCATCTCGCCCATCACGGCGAACGAGGGCTTGAGCTTGCCCAGCGTCTCGACCGTCGTGCCCGCGCGGATGAACTCGTCCTTGTCCAGGACGACGTTCTCGTTGAGGTCCTTGACCGCGATCACCGAGCCGTCGAACCGGCCCTCGGCCTGCGCGGCGGCGGCGCGGTCCTGCGAGCGCGCGGCGTAGGCGTCGACGTCGTCGCGCGAGAAGTCCTCGACCGTCGCGATGAGGTCGGCGCCGACGCCCTGCGGGATGAACGAGGTGTCGTAGTTGGTCTCGGGGTCCATCGCCCAGGCGCCGCCGTCGGAGCCCATCGGGACGCGCGACATCGACTCGACGCCGCCGGCGAAGACCAGGTCCTCCCAGCCGGAGGCGACCTTCTGCGCGGCGATGTTCACGGCCTCCAGGCCGGAGGCGCAGAAGCGGTTGAGCTGCACGCCGGCGACCGTGTCGGGCAGGCCCGCCTTGATCGCGGCGGTCTTGGCGATGTCGGCGCCCTGGTCGCCGACGGGGGAGACGCAGCCCAGGACCACGTCGTCGACCCGGTTGGGATCGAGGCGCTCGTTGCGGATGAGCATCTCGTGCATCAGGCCGACCACGAGGTCGACCGGCTTGGTCCCGTGCAGGGAGCCGTTGCTCTTGCCCTTGCCGCGCGGGGTGCGGATGGCGTCGAACACCAACGCCTCGGAGGCTGCCATTCCTCGTACTCCTCGTAGTCGAAAGTGAGGGCGCGGAAGCTACCACAGAAACATTCAGTCGCGAACGCAAGTAGCATTCCCGTCGCAATGTCGGTCTCTCCCGCCCGCAAGCCGTCGCAGCCCCGTCGCAACCAGGCCGAGCGCTCGGCCGCGACGCGCGAGGCGCTGCTCGACGCGACGCTGCTCTGCCTGGTCGAGGACGGCTACGCCAACACGACCACCGCGCGGGTGGCGGAGCGGGCGGGCCTCTCCCGCGGCGCGCACCTGCACCACTTCCAGACGCGCGGGGCGCTGGTGACCGCCGCGATCGAGCACCTGGCGGCCAAGCGGCGCGACGAGCTGCTGACGCTGGTCGACGCGCTGCCGACCGGCCGCGAGCGCGTCGCGGAGGGCCTGGACCTCTTGTGGTCCAACTACGCCAATCCGCTCTTCCAGGGCGCGCTCGACCTCTGGTCGGCCGCGCGGACCGACCCGGAGCTGCGCCCGCACCTGGTGGCCGTCGAGCGCCAGCTGGACCGCCAGACGGTCGAGCTCGCGCGGCGGCTGTTCCCCGACGCGGCCGGCCGCCCGGACTTCGAGCGCCTCGTGGAGATGTCGGTCGCGACGATCCGCGGGCTGACGCTGCTCGACACGCTGCACCCCGGCGGCGACCGCGCGCGCAAGCAGTGGCCGTTCTGCCGCGCCTCGCTCGTCGCGCTGTTCGAGGCCGACGCGCCGGCGGCCTGAGCCGCCGCCGCCGGCGCGCCGCGCCCTGTCCCA
>JAOPZD010000592.1 GCA_025964295.1 Conexibacter sp. | reverse complement strand
GGCCCGGCCTCGAACACCGCCGACAACGTGCCGCCGCCCGCGACCGTGGCGGTGAACCGCGCCGCGTCGGTCCCCGTCGCCGTCGCGCCGACCCCGGTCAGCGCCGGCGCGGCGAGCATCTCGTCGGCGCCGATGTCGAGTCCGCCCTCGCTGATGCGCGCGTCGCCGTCGATGTCGCGCGAGCCGGTGGCGGGGCCCGGGACGCCGGCGTCGATCGTCGGCGAGCCGAGCCGCTGGTGGTCATCCGGATCGCCCGGCGCGAAGACGGCGGCGGCGTCGGTCTGGGCGGCGCCGGTCTGGTTGCCGTCGCCGAGCACGAGCGCGCCGCCCGCCAGGTTGTGGGCGTACGACGTCCGGAAGTTCGAGGCGGCGACGGAGAGGTCGATCCGACCGGGGTGCGTGAAGAGGTCGCTGGTCGACGCCGCGACGTCGTTCGCGGTGCCGCGCATGATGGAGTTGCGCACCGCCACGGCGGTCGGGTGCAGCGTGTCGTCCGGATAGAGGCCGTCGGTGCGCACGAGCAGGCCGGTGCTGCCGGCGCCCGTCGCGATCGCCGTCACGTTCTCGACGGTCATGACGTCCGCGGGCGCGGCCACGCCGCTGGCGACGACCGCCGCTCCGCTGTCGACGTCGTTGGTCACGACGCTGTCGCGGAGCGTGCCGCGCTGGATCTGCACCGTGGTGAGGGCGCCGAACGCGGAATGGACGACCAGCCGCTCGGCCACCGGCGCCACGACGCCGGTTCCGAGGCCCAATAGGCCGGTCATCCGCAGGTCATGGACCGAGGTCCCGCCGAATTGCACGTAGGCCTGGTCGAGGACCGGATGGGCGCCCGGCGCGGGACCCAGCGTCCCCGCGCCCTGCGTCACGGCCGACGGGCCGGGATAGGTGCCGTCGAGCAGCTGCACGTCGTCGGCCGCGGTCGCGGCGCCCGACGCATAGGAGAGCCGGCACGGCGTCGCGACGCTGCACGGCTTCGCCACGCGCGTGGCGCCCGGCCCGGCCACGAGCGTCTCGGCACCCGCGCACGGCGCGAGGGCGAGGACAGCAGGCACCACGACAGTCCCGAGCGCCAGGCGGAGGAAACGCATGTCGCGATCCTGAACGACGGTGTGCCACAACGGAAGGGCGGCCCCCTCGTCCGGCTAGCTCGGCGCCGCCGCCGTGCCGCAAGGCTCGCCGGCCTTCGCACCGTCGGCACCGAGGCTCGCGGCCCCTGCTCCCGGGAGGGGGAGCAGAGGCCGGCGGGCGCGTGGCGTGCGTGCCGGAAGGCGGCGGTGTCCGTTCCGGGGCGATCCGTGCCCTGCCTCTACAGATCCCATCGACCGCTAGCCGCGGAACCTGAAGTGGTTGTCAGTGTACGGACGTCAGGCTTCCGGAGCCTCGTGCGGGGACCGGGCGTGGCGGCCGTTGCTCGACCCGTTGGCGGACTGCCCGAGCGTCTCGCGCGCGAGCTTGAGTGCCGGGCCGGCCTGCCCGATCATCTGGTTCATGATCTCGCCGACGCCCTGGGCGCCGTTGAGGATCGTGAGGTTGTCGATTGGCGATCGCCTCCGCCTCGGCCAGGTCGACCTCGCGCGTCTGCTGCGCGTGCACGCGAACTCCCGCCGGCTCGGCGCCGGCGGCGCGCTCAGCTCAGCGGCGTCCCGCCGGTGCGCAGCTGCACGTCGTGGCGGCGGTCGTCGCCGAGGCCGAAGCAGGCCTCGGCGGCCTCCGTCTGCAGGATCCACGCCTCCAGGCGCTCGGCCAGAGCGGGGCCGTGCTTGAACGCGTGGCCCGAGCCGCCGCCGACGAGCCAGACGCGGCCGTCGTGCGCGGGGTGCGGCGCGACGACGAAGCGCTCGTCGGGCGTCATCTCGTACTGGCAGATGCGCGAGCCGACCAGCGGCGCGCCGGCCAGCGCCGGGAAGCGGTGGCCGAGGTAGGCGCGGGCGACGCGCTCGAGCTCGGGGTCGTTGCGGCGCTCGGCGTCCAGCGAGTCGACGCCCGGGCCCTCCTGGTCGGGCCCGACCTTGAAGCCGCGGCCGTCGAGGTCGCCCATCCCGTAGAACGCGCCGTCGAAGTCGACCCAGCCCGGGACGCCCGGCGCGGCCCAGTCCCCGGGCGCGGCGAAGTAGTACACGTCCTGGTGGGTGATCCGCAGGTCCAGGACGTCGCCGAACAGCGCGGCCATCCACGCGCCTCCGGCCCAGACGACGTGGTCGGCCTCCAGCACGCGGCCGTCGTCGAGCACGACGCGCTCGCCGTCGGGCCGGGCGACCGCGGTCACGCGCTCGGCGCCCGCCGCCACCGCGCGGTCGGCCAGCGCACGCACGCCGTCGCGCGCCCGCAGCAGGCCGGCCTCGGGCTCGTACAAGGTGTAGGCCAAGTCGTCCACAGTGACCGAGGGGAACAGCTCGCGGGCGTCGACGCGCTCCACCGGGATGCCCAGCCGCCGCAGGACCCGCTCGCTCGCGGCCTCCCAGCCGTCCTCGGACCGCGCGAACCACGCCACGCCGGCCGGCGAGACCAGCCGCGGGTCGAGCTCGCGCCACAGCTCCAGCGCGCGCCTCGACATCCGCGCGTGCAGCTCGTCCTCGCCGTGGCAGGACCGGATCAGCCGCGACTCGTCGCCGCTGCCCGAGCGCACGTGGCCGGGCGAGAACTGCTCGACGTGGGTGACCTGCCACGACGAGCGGGCGAGGCGGTCGGCGAGCGAGGAGCCGAGGACGCCGGCGCCCACGACCACGACGGAAGGCGGCATGGCCGGGCACGCTAGCGCGCCCGGCCCGACCACCACTACTTCAGCGTGAAGGCGAGGTACTTCGACGACGTCTTCTTCCACGGCGCTTGGCCCTGGTAGACGACGCGGACCCGCCACTTGCCCTTCAGCTTGAGCTTGGCCTTGAAGGTGAAGGGCTTGTTGGCCGGCTTGAGCCCGCCGACGAGCTTGCGCCACTTGCCCTTCTTGTTGCGGAACTGCCACTCGGCCGCGACCTTGCCGCCGAGCGACGGCACGCCCGCGGCGCCCATCGCCTTGGCGGCGACGGCCCGCGACAGCGAGCCCGCGACCTTGCAGACGCGCTTCTTGCAGGAGACCTTCTTGGACTTCAACTTGATCGTCGGGGTCAGCGTCGCCTTCAGCGCGCCGGCCGCGACCTTGACGACGGGGACCTGCGCGGTCGCCGTGTTGCCGTTCTTGTCCAGCGCGGTGACCGTGACCATGTGCGGGCCGAGGCCGAGCTTGCCGGAGCCCTGCCAGGGCGCGAGGCCGACGGGGGCGTCGTTGACCAGCGCGTCGGTGTAGTTGCGGATCTCCACGTTGGCGTCATAGGAGAACGTGATCCGGGCGATGCCGACGCCGCTGTCGGAGGCGGCGGCCGACAGGTCGAGCTTGTCGACGAACTGCTGGCCGGGCGTCGGCTTGACGACGCGGATCGTCGGCGCGTCGAAGTCGCCGCACGAGATCGCGCCGCCGCCGTTGGCCGCGGCGACCGCGCGGAAGGCGCTCATCACCGGCTTGGGCGAGCCGTCGGTGCGCAGCAGGCCGTAGTGGTTGAGCTCGTCGACCGGCTCGCTGGGCGTGTCGCGCAGCGTGAACCAGTCGGCCTGCGTCACGTAGGGGTCGTTGGCCAGGCAGCCGTAGGCCTGGCTGAGGTAGGACGCCTGGGCGGCCTCGCTGACGCCCGAGGGCTTCTGGCCGGCCCACTGGCCGCGGGTGCAGGACGTCGGGCCGCCGTTGGTCGACGACCAGCCCAGCTCGCTCATCCAGATCGGCTTGTTGCCGTCGCCGTGCGCGGTCATCGTGTCGTGCACGGTGCGGTAGCCGAGGAAGGTGTAGCGCGCCAGCTGGCCGTTCTCGCGGTAGAACTGGTCCGGGCCGCGGTCCAGGCACGCCGTGTCGGTGTGCACGGCGACGACGTCGAACGAGCCGCCCGCGCCGGCCGTGTAGAGGTTCTCGAGCCACTGGTAGTCGTTGCCCGTCATCGGGCCGGCCACGACGGTCGCACCCGGGTCGGCGGCCTTGGCGCCCGCGTAGGCGGCCTTGAGCAAGGCGGTGTACTTGCCGGCGTCGGGCGCCGGGTGCCAGAACTGGTTCTCGTCGGGCTCGTTCCAGACCTCGTAGCCCGCGACGGCGCCGACGGCCTTGTTGTGGGCGACGAAGCGCTTGAGGAAGTCGCCGTAGTCGGCCACGTTGGTCGGCGGCACGCCCATGTCGGCCGAGCCGTTGGACCACGGCGGCGCGCCGGTGACGACGAACAGCGGCTGCACGCCGGCGGCGTTGAGCTGCTTGATCGCGTCGTCATAGACCTTGATGGTGTTGGCCAGGTTGACCTCGGCCGACGGGTACTCGCCGCGCGCGTTGGGCTCGAAGTCCTTCCACAGCGCGAAGATGCGGACCTGCTTGGCGCCGGTGGCGATCGCCTCGCTGATGCGGTCGGGCGTCGGCGCGCCGGCGATGTTGACGCCGGGCTTGGCCGCCTGGGCGGTGGTCGGGATGGCCAGCGCCGCGAGGGCGGCCAGCGGGATCAGGATCTTGGGGAGTCTCATGAGGGGTGGCGTGCGGCGTCGCGGGTGGGCGCGACGGGTCGCGCTGCTCTTGGTCTCACGGATCGGAGATCGGAGGATCCGCTTGAACGGTTTTTGTCTGGTTCCGGACACCTTTGGACGCGCTAGCGTGCCCGCATGCCCGTCGCCGAGCGCCTCGTGTCCACGAATCCCGCCGATCTGGAGGACGTCGTCTTCGACGGCGTGCCGGCCGACGCGGAGGCGTTCGTGGCCGCCGCCCGGGCGGCGCGCGAGGCCCCGCCGGCGTGGGCCGCGACGCCCGCGCCGC
>JAOPZD010000240.1 GCA_025964295.1 Conexibacter sp. | reverse complement strand
CGCGGCAAGCACCGCATCGCCGACGGTTTCGAGGGCGCGGCCCGCTTCGCCGGCGGCGAGGGCCGCGGCGGCGCAGGCGCCGGCGTCTGATCGCGGACCCGCGACTCGGGCCTACGCGGGGCGGATAGGATCGGCCGCGTCCCGCTGGAGGAGCTGAGGAGAGAGCTGCATGGCGTATTTCGTGACCGGAGCGACGGGCTTCATCGGCCGCCACCTCGTGGAGGAGCTGCTGCGCAACCGCACCGGCGACGTGTACGTCTTGGTCCGGCAGGGATCGCGCGAGCGCCTGGACGAGCTCATCGCCGGCTGGCCCGAGGGCGAGCGGGTCCACCCCGTGGTCGGCGACCTCACCCAGGCGCGCCTCGGCGTCGACCGGGCGTGGATCGACGAGCACCGCGGCGGCATCGACCACTTCTTCCACCTCGCGGCGATCTACGACATGACCGCCGACGAGGAGCGCAACCAGCGCCTCAACGTCGAGGGCACGCGCAACGCCGTCGACCTCGCCAACGCCCTGGAGGCCGGCATCCTGCACCACACCTCCTCGGTCGCCGCCGCCGGCGCGCACAAGGGCCTGTTCCGCGAGGACATGTTCGACGAGGGCCAGAAGCTCCCGACGGCCTACCACCGCACGAAGTTCGAGTCCGAGAAGATCGCCCGCGAGGACGCGACCGTCCCGTTCCGCATCTACCGCCCCGCGGTCGTCGTCGGCCACTCGCAGACCGGCGAGATGGACAAGGTCGACGGCCCGTACTACTTCTTCAAGGCCATCCAGAAGATCCGCGGCTGGCTGCCGGAGTGGGCGCCGCTGATCGGCCCGGAGCTCGGCTACACCAACGTCGTGCCGGTCGACTACGTCGCCAAGGCGATGGACCACATCGCCCACGCCGACGGCCTCGACGGCCAGGCATTCCATCTCGCCCACCCCAAGGGCCAGCGCTCGGGCGACGTGCTCAACGCGTTCGCCCGCGCCGGCCACGCGCCGCACATGGCGATGCGGATCGACAAGAAGCTGCTCGACATGCTGCCCAAGGGCACGCTGTCGATGGTCATGAAGCTGCCGGCCCTGAAGGGCGTGCGCGACTCGATCCTCAAGGACTTCGGGATCCCGCCGGAGGTCGTCGGCCACGTGGGCTTCACCTGCCAGTTCGACACGCGCGACACCGAGCGCGCGCTGGCCGACAGCGACATCGCGGTCCCCGAGCTCGACACCTACGCGACCAAGCTGTGGGACTACTGGGAGCGCGTGCTGGACCCGGACCTGTACAAGGACCGGTCCTTCGAGCACGCGGTCAACGGCAAGACGGTGGTCATCACCGGCGCGTCGTCGGGGATCGGCCTCAGCGCCGCGCACAAGATCGCGCGCGCCGGCGGCATCCCGATCCTCGTCGCGCGCTCGATGGACAAGCTCGAGGAGGCGCGGGCCGACATCGAGCGCCACGGCGGCACGGCCTACGCCTACAGCGCCGACCTCAGCGCGATCGACTCGATCGACGACCTCGTGGCGCGCATGATGGCCGACCACGCCTCGATCGACATGTTGATCAACAACGCCGGCCGCTCGATCCGCCGCTCGATCGCGCTGTCCCAGGATCGCTTCCACGACTTCGAGCGGACGGTCCAGCTGAACTACCTCGGCACGATCAAGCTGACGATGGGCCTGCTCCCGCACATGCGCGAGCGCGGCTTCGGCCACATCGTCAACGTGTCGTCGATCGGCGTGCAGACCTCGCCGCCGCGCTTCAGCGCCTACGTGGCGTCCAAGGCCGCGCTGGACGCGTGGACGCGCGTCGTGTCGAGCGAGGTCATCGGCGACGGCATCACGTTCACCACCATCCACATGCCCTTGGTCCGGACGCCGATGATCGCGCCGACCAAGATCTATGACTCGTTCCCGACGATCTCGCCCGACGAGGCCGGCGACATCATCTGCGAGGCGATCCGCTCCAAGCCCAAGCAGATCAACACGCGCCTCGGCACGTTCGGCGAGGTGCTCTACGCCGTCGCGCCCAAGGCCGTCGACCAGATCCTGCACATGGCCTACAAGGTGTTCCCGGACTCCGCCGCGGCCAAGGGCGAGAAGGACCCCGACGAGAAGGCCTCGGTCGAGCAGATCGCGATGGCCAACATCATGCGCGGGGTGCACTGGTAGGCGACCCTGCGCTCGTCGCGCGCCAGATGTCGATCATCGCCCGCTCGTGGGCGATGCCGACGTCGAGCGCGAGGAGCTGGCCGGCGGGGACGTGGCCGGCGATCTGGTCGCGCAGGGTCGTGTACTCGGCCAGCTTGGCCTCGTGGACGGGGATCTGGTGGGCGGCGACGACCTGCGGGTCGGCGCCGAAGAAGACCTTCAGGACGCCGGCGTCGCGCAGCTCGGGGAGATCGTCGGGCGCGGTGTCGCGCCAGGCCTGCAGCGCGGCGCGGCCGCGGTCGGTGATCGCGTAGAAGCGGCGCCGGCGCCCGGTCTCCTCACGCCGCTCGGAGACGTGGCCGCCGCCGGCCAGGCGCTCGGGCTCGCGGTAGACCTGCGCGTGCGGCGTCGACCAGAAGTTGTCGACGCTGAGGGCCATCATCTGCTTGAGGTCGTAGGGCGTGGCCTCCTGCGGCGCGGCGCTGTCGAGCAGGCCCAGGACGATGTAGGAGGTCGGCGTCAGCTTCAGGTCGTCTTGCAATGGTCTCTTTCGGACGGTACGGTTCGCACCATGAGCATCCTAACCGCCACGCAGACCGACCATCGCCTCGGCTTCGCCGACCTGACCGAGGAGGTCCGCGTCGATGCGCTGCCCCTGTCGGGTGCGCTGCCCGCCTGGCTGCACGGCGGGCTCGTGCGCGTGACGCCGGCGCAGATGGACTTCGCCCAGCGGTCGGTCTCGCACTGGTTCGACGGGATGGCGATGCTCAACCGCTTCGGCTTCAGCGGCGACGGCGGCGTCTCCTACGCGTCGCGGTTCCTGGACACGGAGGCGCGGCGCGCGGCGCTGGCCTCGGGCGGCACGTCGATCGCGGGCTTCGCGACCGACCCGTGCCGGACGCTGTTCCAGCGCGTGCAGTCGGCGTTCAGCCCCGACCTCACCGACAACGCCAACGTCAACCTGACGCGGCTGGGCGACGAGTACATCGCGATGACCGAGACGCCGATCCCGGTCAAGTTCGACGCCGAGACCCTGGAGACGCTCGGCCACGACGAGGGCGCCAAGGCCTTCGGGCAGATCACGACCGCCCACCCCCACCACGACCCGGAGCGCCGCGAGCTCGTCAACTTCGCCGCGCACCTGGGCCGCAAGAGCGAGTACCGCATCTACGCGCGGCGGTCGGCGACCGAGAGCCGGACGCTGGCGACGATGGCGGTGCGCGAGCCGTCCTACATGCACTCCTTCGCGCTGACGCCGCGCTACGCGCTGCTGCTGGAGAACCCGCTCGTCGTCAACCCGCTCAAGCTCGCGGTCGGCGGCAAGGCGTTCATCCACAACTACAAGTGGAAGCCCGAGCTGGGCGTGCGGATCCACGCGTTCGACCGGTCGACCGGCGCCCTGCACCGGACGTGGACCGCCGACCCGTTCTTCGTGTTCCACACCATCAACGCGTTCGAGGACGGCGACGACGTCGTGATCGACCTCTGCGCGCACGCCGACGACGCGATCATCGGGCTCCTGGACCTCGAGAAGCTGCGCTCGGGCAGCGGCCACAGCTCGCTGGCCGCGCGGCCGCTGCGGCTGACGCTGGCCGGCGACGCGGGCGGCGCCGTCACCACGCGCGAGCTGGCCGACGTCGACCTCGAGCTGCCGCGGATCAACTACCGCACGCGCAACGGGCAGCCGTACCGCTACATCTACGGCGGCAGCGCCGGCGACGCGCCGTTCCTCAAGCGGCTGGTGAAGATCGACGTCGCCGACGGGTCCTTCGCCGTGTGGGACGAGCCGAACGCGTGGGCCGGCGAGCCGGTGTTCGTGCCGCGGCCGGGAGCGGACGCCGAGGACGACGGCGTCGTGCTGTCGGTCGTGCTCGACGCCGAGGCGGGCGCGTCGTTCCTGCTCGTCCTCGACGCGCAGAGCTTCGAGGAGGTCGCGCGGGCGCGCGCGCCGCACCACATCCCGTTCGGCTTCCACGGGCAGTTCTTCAGCGCGTAGGCGCGGCGGCGGCCGTCGCCGCCGCCCGCAGCAGCAGGTCGCCCGCCCGCGTGCGGCCGTAGAGCACGTGGCGCCCGTCGCGCCGGCCGGAGACCAGGCCGGCGCGGCGGAGCACCTGGAGATGGGTGGAGACGCCGGCCGGGCTGGCGCCGAGGCGGCGGGCCA
>JAOPZD010000455.1 GCA_025964295.1 Conexibacter sp. | reverse complement strand
CCGCCGACCCCGGGCCCGCCCGCCGCGCCGGTGCGCGTGGTCCTCGCCGACGACGCGGCCGAGATGCGCGCGCTGCTGCGCTGGGCGCTCGTGCGCGACGACGGCGCGCTGGAGGTGGCCGCCGAGGTGGCCGACGGGACCGCCGCGCTGGAGCAGGTCGTCGCGCTGGCGCCCGACGTCGTCGTCCTCGACCTGCAGATGCCCGGCCCGCCGCCCGGGGAGCTGCTCAAGGCGATGGCCGCGGCCGCGCCCGACGTCCCGATCGTCACCTTCTCGGGCTTCGAGCCCGACCTCGTCGCACCCGCCGAAGCGGGCCTCGTCGCGCTGCACATCCCCAAGACGACCGACCTCGCGCTGGTGCGCGCGGCGATCATCGAGGTCGCCCGCGGCACGGGCGATGCATGACAGCAGCGCCGCCGACCGCAATACTGCGGACATCGTGGCGCGTGGTGGACAGGACGGACCCGGCCCCGCCCGCGTCGTCGTGGTCGACGACGACGAGCGCCTGCGCGGTCGTCTGCGCGCCGCGCTGCAGGACGCCGGGCTGACCGTCATCGCCGAGGCCGACAACGGCCGCGACGCGGTCGCGCTGGCCGCGCACTTCAAGCCCGACGTGATGATCATGGACATCGTCATGGCCAACGTCGACGGCCTGTCGGCGACCCGGCAGATCGTCGATCGGGCGCCCACGGTCCGGATCCTCCTGCTGACCGGCTCCGACGACGTCGACCTCGGCATGGTCGGCCTGCGCGCCGGTGCGTCGGGCCATCTGGTCAAGGGCGTCGCGGTGGTCGAGATCGTCGACGCGGTGCGGCGGATGGCCGCCGGCGAGCCGGTCGTCGGGCCATCGCTGACCTGGCGGCTGATCGAGTCGCTGCGCGCGCTGCCGGTCGGCGGCCAGGGCGTGCGGCCGGTGCGCAGCAAGCTCACCCCGCGCGAGTGGGAGGTCCTCGACCTCCTCTGCGCCGGGCGCTCCGTCGATCAGATCGCCGACGAGCTCGTGCTCGCGCGCGACACCGTGCGCACGCACGTCAAGCGGCTGCTGCGCAAGCTCGGCGCGCACTCGCAGGCCGAGGCGATCTCGATCGCCAACGGGATCCGGGCCACGTTCGCCGCCAGCGGCGGCGACGCGCCCGAAGAACCCTGAGCCCGGCGGCGAGCGGCGGCGAGCGGCGACGCGCCAGGGCGCCGCCGTGCCATGCGCCCAAAGGCCTCCCTAGCGCATCGGCCAGGCAGCGTGGGGGAGGGTCCTCACCCACGGTGGTGGCGGTCCTGCCCCCCTCCTTCGGGGGAACATCACCGTCTTCGCCCCCCAGATATCCCCTGCCATCGACCACCCCCGGGCCGCAAGATCCTGGTCGTAGGGCGAGCGTCGCCAGATCGCAGGAAGCAGGATGGCGGCGCGCGTGGCCCGAGACAACGTGGGGTGGAGAACGAATGAGCGTTGGGATCGTTGGACTCGGCTATGTGGGGCTCCCACTGGCCGTCAGCTTCGCCGAGGCCGGTGAGCACGTCGTCGGGATCGAGGTGAACGCCCGCCGCGTCGCGCAGCTCCGCTGCGGCGAGTCGTACATCGAGGACGTGCCGTCCGAGCAGCTCCAGGCGGTCAGCGACCGCATCGAGCCCACCACGCGGATCGCCGCGCTGGCCAAGGTCGACGCGATCATCGTGTGCGTCCCCACGCCGCTGACGCCGAACCGCGAGCCGGACCTCACGCCGCTGATCGACGCGTGCCAGTCGATCGCCACGGTCCTGCAGGCCGGCCAGCTGGTCGTCCTGGAGTCCACGACCTACCCGGGCACGACCCGCGAGCGGGCGCTGCCGATCCTCGAGGAGTCCGGCCTGCGCGCCGGGGTCGACTTCCACCTGGCCTTCTCGCCCGAGCGCGTCGATCCGGGCCGCACGGACTGGACGCTGAAGACGACGCCCAAGATCGTCGCCGGCCTCACCGAGACCTGCGGCAACGCGGCCGAGGCGCTCTACGCGCTCGTCTGCGAGCAGCTCGTGCGCACCTCCAAGCTGGAGAGCGCCGAGATGGCGAAGCTGCTGGAGAACATCTTCCGCTCGGTCAACATCGCGCTGATCAACGAGATGGCCGAGCTCGCCGACCGGATGGGCATCGACATCTGGGAGGTCATCGACGCGGCCTCGACCAAGCCCTACGGCTTCATGCGCTTCGAGCCGGGCCCCGGCATGGGCGGCCACTGCCTCCCCGTCGACCCGTTCTACCTCGCCTGGAAGGCGCGCGAGCACGACTTCTCGACCGAGTTCATCGAGCTCGCCGGCAAGGTCAACCAGCACGCGCCGTACCTGGCCGTCGAGAAGGTCGAGCGCCAGCTCAACGAGATGGGCATGCCGGTCAAGGGCACGCGCATCGGGATCCTCGGCGTCTCCTACAAGGGCGGCGTCGGCGACATCCGCGAGAGCCCGGCGCTGAAGATCATCACGCGCCTCGGGGCGCTCGGGGCCGAGATCGCCTACCACGACGACTACGTCCCGGAGCTCGCGCAGTTCGACCTCAAGAGCAGCACGCTCGACGAGGTCGCGGAGTTCGCCGACCTGCTGGTCATCGTCACGGCCCATCCGGGCGTCGACCACGTCGGCCTCTCCGAGCGCCATCAGCTCGTCGACCTCCGCGGCGTCACCCGCCGCCAGCGCGCCACCGCCCGTCCGGCTCAGCGCGTGTCCCTGAAGTCCGTCCAGGCGGCGTGAGGTCACCATCATGAAGCGTCTTCTCATCGTCGCCGACCACTCCCTGGTCGTCCACGCCATCCGCATGGCCCTGCGCCAGACCGCCGGCTTCAAGGTCGTCGGCTTCGTCGACGGCCGCCAGAGCATCCGCGGCCAGCTGCTGGAGGCCACGCCGGACATCGTCCTGGTCGACGACATGCACGTCCGCCAGCACGCGCTGGACCGCCTCGCCGAGGTCGGCGAGTTCTCGCCCGACGCCCAGAGCATCCTGCTCGCCGGCGCCATGGACGAGGCCTCGGTCGACGAGATCTTCGAGGCGGGCGCCAGCACGGTGCTCTCCAAGGCGGTCCACCCGGTCGCGCTGGGCACCCTGCTGCGCGAGGTCGTCCAGGGCCACGTCATCCACGCGCCGCGCCGCAAGCGCGCCAGCGCCATCGCCGACGACTGCCCGCTGACGACGCGCGAGCTGGAGATCCTGCAGCTCGCCGCGCAGGGCTATACCAACGGTCGCATCGCCCGCGAGCTGTGGGTGACCGAGCAGACGGTCAAGTTCCACCTGTCGAACACCTACCGCAAGCTCGGCGTGGCCAACCGCACCGAGGCCAGCCGGTACGCGCACATGCACGACCTGGTGGTGCCGCATGAGCAGCTCGCGTCCTGAGGGCGCCACGGTCGCACTCGCGCCCGGCCGGGCGCGCTCGGCTCGCAGCGAGCAGCAGCTGCCCCCGCTCAGCAACGGGCGCACGATGCTGCTCGCCGTCACCGACGCGCTCGCGCTGTTCGTCGCGGGCGTCGCGACCTTCACCCTCGCCAACCAGATCGCCGGGCCGGCGATCGTCTCGCCCCGCTGGGCGACCGCCCTGCTGGCCCTCGCCGCGCTGGCCGGCTGGGTGACGCTCTTCACGGTCTACGGCCTCTACGAGCGCCAGAGCTCGACGATCGTCGCGTCGACGTTCGACGAGACGGCGACGATGCTCAACGCGCTCCTGGCGGGCTCGCTGCTCATGCTGCTCACGGGCCAGGGCCTGGAGAAGTGGGCCGAGATCAAGGTCTACTCGCCCTCGGAGGCCGTGCTGTTCCTGGCCTTCGCGCTGGCGCTGGTGCCGACCGCGCGCTGGACGCTGCGCAACCGGCTGCTGCACGGCATGGTCCGCCCGCGGCGGACGCTGATCGTCGGCGCCGGCCAGACCGGCCGCCTGATCGAGTCCAAGATCGCCGCGCACCCCGACTACAACCTGCAGGTCGTCGGCTTCCTCGACGACGGCGTGCCCAACGGCGCCGACGACGTCCTCGGCGCGGCCGCCGACCTCACGCGCGTCATCGACGAGCATGAGATCGACTGGGTCGTCCTGGCCGGCGCCGACAGCGCCCACCACTACGACGAGACGCTGGAGATGGTCCGGCGCGTCCGCCGCCCCGACGTCCACCTCTCGATCGTCCCGACCTACTTCGAGCTCTTCGCGTCCAACGCGACGATCGAGGACCTGCAGGGCATCCCGGTGGTCTCGCTGCCGCCGATGCGCCTGTCGCGCAGCGCGCGGGTCCTCAAGCGCACCTTCGACCTCACGGCCTCGATCCTCGGCCTGCTGGTCGTCAGCCCGGTCCTGCTCGTCGCGGCGATCGCGATCAAGCTCGACACGCGCGGCCCCGTCTTCTTCCGCCAGGTCCGCAACGGCCGCGGCGGCGAGGCCTTCAAGATCATCAAGTTCCGCTCGATGGTCGACGGCGCCGAGGCGCAGCGCTTCGAGCTGGCCCATCTGAACCAGATGGACGGGCCGCTGTTCAAGATCCAGGCCGACCCGCGCATCACGCGCACCGGCGCGTTCCTGCGCAAGTGGCGGATCGACGAGCTGCCGCAGCTCTTCAACGTCGTGCGCGGCGAGATGAGCCTGGTCGGCCCGCGCCCGTTCGTCGTCCACGAGGCGGACAAGATCACCGGCTGGGCGGGACGCCGGCTGGAGTCGCTGCCCGGGATCACCGGCCTCTGGCAGGTGCTGGGCGGCAACGACCTCTCCTTCGAGGAGATGGTGAAGCTCGACTACGTGTACACGACCAACTGGTCGCTCTGGTGGGACATCAAGATCCTGTTCCAGACGCTGCCCGTGGTCATCGGCCGACGGGGGGCTTACTGATGCAGGTCTTCGTGATCCCGGCGTTCAACGAGGAGGAGAACCTCCCGCGCCTGCTGCACGACCTCGAGGAGCGCCCGATGCTCTGGCAGGGCGGGCACGTGGTCCTCGTCGACGACGGCTCGACCGACGGCACGGTCGCCGTGGCCCAGGCCTACGACGGCCCGGTGCCGCTGATCCTCGTCCGCCAGATCCGCAACCAGGGCGCCGGTCGCGCCTTCGACCGCGGCTTCCGCTTCGCGCTGGAGCTGTGCGACGACGACGACCTGGTCGTCACGCTGGAGTCCGACACGACCAGCGACCTCGACGCGGTGCACGCGATGCTCGAGCGCGCCCGCGACGGCGCCGACGTCGTGCTCGCCTCGGTGCACGCCGGCGGCGAGATGGTGGGCGCCGGTCGTCGTCGCGAGAGCCTGTCGCGCGCCGCGTCGTTCGCCGTGCGGGTGACCGCGGGCATCGACGCGCGGACCGTCTCATCGTTCTTCCGGGTCTACCGCGCGGGGATCCTGCGCGAGGCCTACGGCCGCCACGGCGACGCCTTCATCCGCGAGGGCGGCTTCGCCTGCAAGGCCGAGATCCTCGGCAAGCTGTCGCGGATGGACGCGCGGGTCGAGGAGGTCCCCGTGGACCTCGACGCCTCGCGCCGCATCGGCGACTCCAAGCTGAAGGTCCTGCCGACCATGGCCGGCTACAGCCGCCTGATGGCGCGCCAGCTCGCGACCCGGATGCGGGCGAGCGCGTGAGGCGCCCGAGCGTCGGCATCATCGGCGGCGGCCTGCTGGGCCTGAGCACCGCCTACCGCCTGGCCCAGGCGGGCATCGCCGTCTCGGTCTACGAGCGCGACGGCCAGCTCGGCGGTCTGGCCGGGACGACGGACCTCGGCGGCATCGCCGTCGACCGCTACTACCACGTGGTGCTGCCCACCGACGACCGCGTCCGCTCGCTGGCGGCCGAGGTCGGCATCGGCGAGGACCGCTTCCGCTTCGCCACCACGCGCGTCGGCTTCTACCAGCAGGGCCGCCTGACGTCGATGTCGACGCCGCGCGAGCTGCTGACCTTCCCGGGCCTGAGCGCGATCGACCGCGTGCGCCTTGGCGCCTTCGCGGCCCGCTGCCAGCTCAAGGGCGACTTCGCCGACCTCGAGTCGATGTCCTTGGAGACGTGGCTGCGCAAGATCTGCGGCGACCGCCTCTGGGACCGCCTCTGGCAGCCGCTGCTGGACTCCAAGTTCGACGGCGCCTACGACGACCTGCCCGCGACCTACCTGTGGGCGCGCACGCGCCGCATGTCGGCCACGCGCGACAAGGCCGCCCGCGAGGTCATGGGGACCATCGACGGCGGCTACCAGGTCCTCGTCGACGCGCTGGCCGGCAAGATCCGCGAGCTCGGCGGCGAGGTGCTGCTCGACACCGCCGTGCAGTCGGTCCCCTCCGCCAACGGCCGGGCGCTCGGCGTCCTGCTCGACGGCGGCCTGCGCCCGCACGACCAGGTCGTCACCACGCAGCTGCGCCCGGGCCTGAAGGGCCTGCTGGCCCCCGACCTCGAACGCGCCCTGGGCGCCGACCCCAACCGCTACCTCGGCGTCGTCTGCGTCGTGGCCCGCGTGGCCAAGTCGATCAGCCCGTACTACGCGCTGAACATCACCGACCGCCGGATCCCGCTGACCACCGTCGTCGAGACGACGCACGTCATCGACCCCGAGCGCGCCGGCGGCACGCTGCTCTACGTCCCCAAGTACGTCACGCCCGACAACCCGGACCTCGACCGCCCCGCGGCCGAGATCAAGCGCGAGTACCTCGACCACGTGCGCACGATGTTCCCGGCGCTGCAGCCGTCCGACATCCTCGCCGCGCAGGTCGCCCGCGCCCGGATCGCCGAGCCGATCCACACCGTCGGCGCGCGCCGGCCGGTGGACGCCGACCTCTTCCCGGCACCGGGCCTGGCCACGGCCTCCTCGGCGCACGTCTACCCCGAGCTGGTCAACGGCCAGGCGGTCCTCGGCGTGGCCGAGCGCCTGACCGCCGGCCTGCTCGAGCGCGTCGGCGAGCTCGACATGGAGGACGTGGCGGCATGAGCGCGCTCGCCAACGTCACCCCGCAGCGCGCGGTCGCCGGCGGCCGGGTCAAGCGCCTGGCGACGACGCTGACGGCCGAGCGCACCGCCGTGCTGGGGCTGGCGCTGGTGAGCGTCCTGCTGACCGCCGTCACCTGGAACCGCTGGGGCGACATCTGGCTCGACACGGGCTACGACCTCGTCGCCGCCGCCAAGGTCTCGCACGCCAACGCGCCCTACCTGGACTTCGACTACTGGTACGGCCCCGCCGGGCCGCTCGCGCTCGGCGCGGTCTTCGAGGTCTTCGGGATCGGCATCGGCCAGTCGGTCGGCTTCGGCCTGCTGCTCGCGGCGCTCGGCATCGCGGGCGGCTACGTGCTCGCGCGCCGCTTCGTCGGCCCGGGCCCGGCCGCCGCCGTCGGCGTGCTCGTCGCGGTCCCGGCGCTCTCGAACTCCAACGTCTCCTACGTGCAGCCGCACACGCTGGCCGCGCCGCTGGGGATGCTCTTCTGCCTCGCCGCGCTGCTCGGCGCCTGGCGCTACGCCGACGGCGGGCGCCGGACCTGGCTGGTCGCCATCGGCGCCGCCGTGGGCCTCGCGTCGCTGACCCGCCCCGAGGCGTTCGGCGCCGCGGTGCTGGCGATCGGCGGCTGGCTCGTGGTGCGGATGATCCGCGAGCGCGACCGCCGCTCGGTGCTCGACGCGCTGATCACCGGCGCCACCGCGCTGGCCGTCCTGCTGGCCGGCTACGGCGCGTTCTTCGTCGCCGGCGGCTTCCACCACGGCCTGACGCTGGACCAGCTGCTGCACGAGGACCTCTTCCCGCGCGGCCTGGTGCGCGAGTCGGTCGGGGTCGTCTTCAAGGACGTCGCCCCGCGCACGCCCGCCAGCTTCGCCAAGCTCGGCGCCTACCTGGCGCTCTACGGC
>JAOPZD010000443.1 GCA_025964295.1 Conexibacter sp. | reverse complement strand
GCGCCGACCGCCGCCAGCGCCGCGTCGGGGTCGTCGCCCTGCTGCAGCGCGCCGTCGACGTCGAGCTCGACGGCCAGGTGGGCGAGCTTGCGCAGCTCCTCGTCGGGGCGGAACAGCAGGATGTCGATGCCCGACACCATGCCGGCCACCGTCTGGTCGCGGATGCCCGGGAACGCGGTGGCGCAGAAGTCGCGGAACGTCAGGAACGCGCCGTAGCCGAGGCCGAGCATCTCGAAGTGCAGGTAGGCCTCCTCATGGACGTTGGCCAGCAGCGTCTCGTAGGCCTCCATCAACCGGTAGCCGCTGGTGCGCTCGCGTCCCTCGGTGACGACCTCGATCGGCTCGACGTCGGGCAGCGGGTCGAAGGTGATGGCCTTCAGCCGCGCGCGACAGTCCTCGGCCTTGCGCACCCAGTTCTCATACAGCTCGTCCCAGTGGGCGAAGTAGTGGCCGGCGCGCTCCTGGAAGTCCTTGGCCCGGCGCTGGATCTCCGCGTCGTCGGTGATGACCGTCGGGCTGACGTAGACGTAGCCGTTGACTACGCGATGGTCGAGCCCCAGCGACGACGGCACCCGGAACACCTTGGTGGTGTTCTGGTTGAGGATGACCCACGTGTCCTCGGGCATGAGCAGGTCGAACGGGTAGACCGGCTCGGGGTAGTGCATGGCGTCGTGGAACCAGAGCTTCGACTCCTCGAAGGGCCGCCGGTCCTCGCTGAACAGCGCGTAGTAGGGGTACAGCCGCTCCCAGCCCTCGGCGCCGTCGGGCGCCGTGACGGCGAAGGGGCTCGGGAAGCCGCCCGCCGCCGGTGCGGCCTGCGGGTCGTCGATCTGCGTCATGGCTGCTGGTCCCCCGCCGTCGCGCGGCGTAGTTGGTCGACGGAACGCTCGAGGTAGGGCAGCGCCCACGGGCGCGCCCGCTCCAGGCGCATGCGCTCGTACATCCAGCGCAGCTTCGCCTCGGACTTCTCGGCGGTGCACTCGCCGCGCAGCGCCCAGCCGCTGACGAGGTCGCCGTTGGTCTCCAGGAAGGAGATCGAGTCGGCCGCCTGCATCAGGTCGCCCTCGGGCGAGCCGCCGAACTCGTGCTCGCGGATCGGCCGGCGCACGCCGTCGACGAAGGCCGGCGGCGCGCCGTGGGCCTCCAGCCAGGCGGAGACGATCTCGGCCGACCGATACGTGTGGGCCGTGTTGTAGGCCTCGTCGTCCCAGCCCATGTTGGCCTTGTCCAGGACCGGCCCGCCGGGCACCGAGCGCTCGAGGTCGTGCATGAGCGCCGCGAGGATCAGGTGCTCGGGCGCGTCGGGCGCGAGCACGAGCATCCAGTCGGCCGCGCGCGTGAGGTGCGAGCGGTCGTAGTAGGGCTCGATCCACGCGAAGGCCTCCTCGCGCAGGCGCAGGAGCTCGGAGGTGAACGTCCGGTCCTCGGGCAGCGCGCGCCAGCCCGGCTCCACCGCGCTCAGGCCGCTCATCGCGCCATCTCCTCGACGAGGACGTCGCCGTCGACGAGCACCGGCTCGCCGTCCAGGTACACGGTGCAGCCGCGCATCGGCACGTCGAGGTGGCAGGCGGTCTCGTTCGCGCCGCCCAGCTCGCCGTTGGGGCCGGTCGAGAACAGGACGTTGCCGTAGAAGGAGCGGACCTCCATCTGGATCGAGCGGCGGTCGGTCGCCAGGCCTGACCAGCGCGCCTCCTTCATCAGCCCCCAGCCGATGTGGGAGATCCCGTAGGCGTCGGGATCGTCGAAGGCCTCCATGTAGTCCTTGAACAGCGCGGCCTCGACGCCGCCGCGGATGTCGACGATCCGGCCGTGCTCGACGGTCAGCTCGATGGCCTCGCGCGCGTAGTCCTTGAACGGCAGCAGGATGTCGCCGGGCGCGATGACGACCTTGCCGTCGACGCCGTCGTCGGCGCCACCGGTGAAGACGAAGCCCGAGGGCCAGTGGTCCCAGCGCCCGGGCGTGTCGGTGTAGCCGTACTGGGTCATCACCGGGTAGGACCCCAACTCGTAGGTGACGTCGGTGCCCGCCGGGTTGGTGAAGCGCAGCTCCCGCGCGGCGGACAGGATCTGCTGGGCGGCCTCGACGCGCCGGCGCAGGTCCGGCGTCGGGAACATCCGCGCGAGGTTGTCGACGGGCTCCATGCAGAGCAGGATCCGCGTGCCCGACTCCTGGATCTCGCGCTGCTCGGGCGAGAAGAGCAGGAAGATCGTGTCGACCATCAGGTCGGCCTGCTTGAGCGCCTCGATCGCCGGGCGGTTGCCGGCCAGCGGCGTGCTGCCGACCGTCCACGCGCCGACCTCGCCGCCCACCGACGCGGAGACGTCGGCCAC
Source organism: Conexibacter sp. (assembly GCA_025964295.1). The sequence continues at coordinate 1,253 of JAOPZD010000443.1, read as the reverse complement.
GCGCACGTGGAAGGTGGTGGCGCCGAGCCGGCCCGCGGCGACCAGGAAGGCGGACGCGTAGTCCATCCGCTCCTCGCCCTGGGACAGCACCGCCACCGTCTCCCCCTCGTGGACACCACACAACTGCAACTCGCGTACGCACAGGTCGACGAGGTTCGCTGAGACGTTCACCGCGGCTCTTTCCTCTCCGTGGGCAGCAGCCCCGTTGACGGACTCCTGCATCCCAGTATACAGTATGCGTGTGTGCGGGAGACCTCACGGCACAGGGTCGGCCGAGGGGAGAGATGCAGTGCCCCGGGCGCCGCGGGCGGCCGGATCGTCCGTTCTGTGAGGAGGTTGCATGCCGTTCATCAAAGAGCAGCTGACCACCGACAACCTGCTGTTGTCGGTGCTCTATTCGGTCGGCGCGGTTAGCGTCGTCCTGGTCATCCTGGCCCTCGGCTTCATCGACATGGGGTTGGTGCGCCGCAAGAACACCCTCGACACCTGGGTGCAGAAGCTGGTCTCGTCGCTGATCGCGGGCGGTGGAACGCTCGTCATCGGCTACGGGATCTGGAATTGGCAGTTCAACCAGGCCTTCGGGATCCCCCATCCCCTCGGCCAGGCGCTGAAGGACTGGTGGATCGGCGGGCAGTTCCAGACGCACTTCGCCGGGCAGATCGACCCGAAGATCCTGCCCGAGGCCGACGTGCTGCAGATCTTCCTGGTGTTCTTCGTGGCCTTCTCGATGGGCACGCTCGCGCTGATCCACACCGGCGCGATGGAGCGCATGAAGCCGGCGCCGCTCTACACGATGGCCGCGATCATCGGCCTCGTCCTGTCGCCGCTGGTGGCGTACTTCTGCTGGGGTCCCGTCGGGCCGCTCACCAACCACGGCACGCATGACTTCGACGGGATCTTCCCGCTGTACATCTTCGCGGGCACCTGGGTGGCGGTCCTGAGTTGGCGGCTCAAGCCGCGCCTCGGCGCGTTCGACCCGCACCCCAGCGGCTCGACGCTCGCGGGCCAGAACGTGGGGCTCGTGGCGGCCGGCGTGTTGATCATCATGTTCGCGCTGCCGTTCATCGCGCTGTCGTCGGGCTTCATCATCCCCGAGACCGGGTTCTACGGGATCTCGTTCACCGAGTCGGGCTTCGGCATCGTGCTGACGAACGTGTTCACCGCGTTCATCGGCGGCGGCATCGCCGGCGCGGTCATCGCCTACCGCCGGCGTGAGCCGCTGTGGGCGCTGCTCGGCCCGCTGTCGGGCGCGG
>JAOPZD010000231.1 GCA_025964295.1 Conexibacter sp. | reverse complement strand
ACGGACGCCGAGATCGACGCCCTGCATGCGGGCCTCCTGGCCGCCGTACAACGGATGAAGGACGACGGCACGCTGCCTCCGGCGTCTGACCTGGTCGACGACGCGCTCGACAATGCGGACCTCAACGGGTTCATAGAGACCGCGATCCGCGCGCTCCCGGACTCGGTGGTAAACGCAGCCCTGAAGACCGACGACATCCTCACTCGCGCGATCGACGACCTCGATCTGCGCACCCTGCTGGCGAACCTCGACGACCAGGACGGTCTCAACCAACAGATCGAGACCGCGGTCACCCAGGCCGTCAAGGACTCCCTCGTCGCCCGCCTCGGCGACCTCCTGTGACTGCTCACAGCGCTCGGGTGGTGGAGCGCACTGGCGGCTAGCCGGTAGCCGCTCGGCATGGTGGCCGCGATGACACCCAGCCCGTCAAAGGGCGATGGTGAATAGCAAGTCGAGAGCCACCAAGGAGGGCTAGCCATGTGGGACACAGTCGAAACGCAGACCAACCCGTTGTCGCACGACATGCCGTGCCCTGGCTGCGGGCACGCGACGCACACGTACCTGCCCTGCTCGGACGGTTGCCACTGCGCCCCGGCGTGGCTGGCTCTCGACGAGTCCCGCTGCGCGCACCTGGGCTCTCCTCAGAAGCAGGCTGCCTGACGCTCCCTGATGGCGCCGTCGGAGGGGCACTATGGCGGGCATGTCCTTGCCCACCCCGACGCTGCACACCACTCGCCTGCGCTTGCGCCCCGTCAGCAGCGCGGATGCGGACGCCCTCTTCGCGCTGCACAGCAGTGCCCACGTGCTGCGCTACTGGGATGCTCCGCCCTGGCGCGAACGCGGGCGGGCCGAGCGCTTCATCGCGGCTTGCCAGCAGATGGCGGATGACGGCACTGGGGCGAGGCCGGCCATCGAGCGTGCCTCCGACGGGGTGCTCATCGGATGGTGCGGTCTGACCCGATGGAACCCGGCGTACCGCAGTGCATCGCTGGGCTACTGCCTCGATGACGCGGCCTGGGGTCACGGCTACGCGACGGAGGCCGCGCGCGCCCTGCTGCAGTGGGCATTCGACGCGCTGGACCTCAATCGGGTCCAGGCCGAGACCGATACGCGCAACGCGGCGTCTGCCGGCGTCCTGGAAAAGCTCGGCTTCATCCGGGAAGGGACGTTGCGGGAAGACTGCGTCGTGGACGGCGAGGTGTCGGACTCGTGGGTCTACGGCTTGCTCAGGCGCCACTGGCGGGCGTCGTCGCTGCTGGAGTGAAGGAAGCATCCGCGCTGGAGACACGAGCAGAGGAGCGGTTCGGTTGTCGCCGCCGGTGCGAGGCGCTGGGAGACGACTACGTAGGCGTGTTCGTACCTCACTAGATCCCACGGCCTCGAGTCCGCCCGCTGGCGCGCTGAGCTCCTAAGTCCGGATCTAGCCGCCAGTCGGGCACGGATCTGCCGATGAGCTGTAACCCGGCGACCGGGCCGGGCAGACCCTAGTGTCGCGTCATGACTTCCGTGCGCACCCACTTCGAGGACCGCGCCGCCAGCCTGTCGGATCGCGCTGCCGTTGACTCAGTGGAAAGGGACGGAGCCTTGACTATCCGGCTGCGTCCGCGCACGCCCACCGCAGTGGGCGTCGTTCTGTACCTGTACGCCGACGCGGTAGGGACGGTGGCGCTGGACGATCCTGCATGCGACCCTGCCGAGTTGGGCGACGACCCCGTTGTCGATTCCAAGGCCGTCGACTACTTCATCAGCGTGGCTGTTGAAGGTAGAGCGACGGCCTTCCATCTCGGTCGCGGCGGATGTGTCGAGGTCCGGGAGGGCGACAAGACCTCCCGGAGTTGGCACAACGCCTGGGGGTTGCCGGGCTGGAAGCGACGAGCCGAGCGGGTCGCCTACGAGCCGTACTCCTGACTAACCGCCCGGTCACGCCGCGACCTGCGCTCCTGCCGATGCGCGTGTTAGTCGCTACCTGGCGTAGCGCCGTAGTTGGTGAGCAGGAGCACGAGTGGAAGGACGACAAGTAGGGCCACTGTCACGAACGCGACGATGATCGTCCCCACTACGTCGTCTCTCGACCACCTTGCCCGAGGTGCGTTCGCGACGCTCACGCGCCGACCGTATGCGAACCGGCTAAGACTGGATTCCACGGCACTGGCACATACCGAGAACTGGTGAGGGCCGGGCCGCATGCGAACCTCCATCCGCACGGCGTGGCCATCCGGTCATGCCGCGATCCGATCGGCAGTCGTCACGCCCCCAGCGAGCCGAGGCCGGCCAGGTCATGGGCCGGCGGACCGGGACACGTCCAACACGACGGTGTTGGTTGGGTGGGATCGGGAGCCGATGAGAAATGGCGCCGGCAGTAGTCCGAGTACGGTCCGGTGACAATGCGCTGCGCGCATCAGGCGAGAGGACCGAGATGAGACCACTTCGATACTCGATCAACGTCACACTCGACGGCTGCTGCCATCACGAAGCAGGGCTCCCCCCCGACGAGGAGTCGATGCGCTACTGGACCGCTGAGATGGAACGAGCCGATGCCCTGCTGTTCGGCCGGGTGACCTACGAGATGATGGAGTCGGCGTGGCGGCAGCCGGCCACGGGCACGTGGCCTGACTGGATGGATGAGTGGGAGATCCCGTTCGCCGAGACCATCGACCGGACGAAGAAGTACGTCGTGTCGAGCACGCTGAGCGGGGTCGATTGGAATGCCGAGCTCGTGCGAGGCGACTTGGGGCAAGCGGTTCAGCGGCTCAAGCAGGAGCCAGGTGAGGGCCTGTTCGTGGGTGGCGTGACGCTCCCCCTGGCGTTGGCAGATCTGGGACTGATCGACGAGTACGAGTTCCTTGTGCAGCCGGTCCTTGCCGGACACGGGCCGACGTTGCTCGCCGGTCTGCGGGAGCGAATCCAGCTCGAGCTTGTGGATCGCCATGAATTCCGGTCGGGGGCGGTCGCCCTGCGGTACCGGCCAACGCGAGTTACTGCTTGACGCGACCGGACACGGACGTACCTTTAGTGCTCTGCTCCCTAGTCGGGCGGCGCGGCGCGCTCGCTTCGCTGAGCGAGGCGTTCTTGTTTCCCTATGTGCACGTCGCTCACCCACTCCCAGCCGGATTTGGCCGACGGGCCGATCCGCGGGTCACTGGGATCGTGGCCGTCGCGCAAGGCTTGGATGTACGCCCGATCCTGGTCGATCCGCGCCCGCATCTGGTCGGCTCCCCCGACCGACCCGTGACCTGGGATGACGACATCGACGTCGCCCGCCATGCTATCGAACAACCGCAGCGCGGCGAGGTAGTCCTCGATCGGGTCGGCGGTGCCGTTCAGGTCGAGCATCGGAATCAGGACATCCGAAAGCATGTCGCCCGCGACCAGGACTCCGCGTTCCTCGAGCAACAACGCCGCGTGCCCCGGGGCATGCGCTTGATGCTCGATGATTCGGATCGCGGGACCATCCCATGGAATGTGCGCCGTCTCGGCGGGCAGGCCTGTGATGAGGCCGAGCAGGTCGAGGGATACCTCCTCGGGGATTCCGAGTCGGCGTGCATCGATCCCGCCGGACAGTCGGTCTCGGGCAGTCGCCGCGCAGCGCGCGGTGCTGTATCGGGGTGCGGTACCGAGCGCGATGTGCCAGAGCAGGTGATCCCAATGCGGATGCGTCGAGAACCCTGCCACCACGGTCTGTCCCGAATCCGACAGGTCCCTCGCGAGACAGGCCATTTCGTCCTCGTGCACCCCGGCGTCGATGAGCAACACGCCGGCCCCGCCCTGCACGACGACGGTGTTGCTCTGGCAGAACACGCTCTCGTGAACCAGCACTCCCTCGGCGACCTGGGTCAGCACGAGCAGGCCTCAACGTCGAAAGACAGTTCGCCGATCATAGGGGCAGCATACCGACCCACTCCCCCGGGTTCGCAGAACCGAATATTTGAGTTCGGGATCGCACCATCGATCCTCGATTGACACGTAGGAAGGGTAGTTGCTGCTCAGCGGGCGCTGGCTCTGCGGTAACGGATATGGGTGGCTAGCGGTGAGTGGAGCACCTCGACGGGCTCGAAGTCGAAGGTCTCGACGCCGTCGAACATGCGCTCGCCGCTGCCGAGTATGACGGGTGCGATGTCGAGGGTGAGTTCATCGATCACGCCGGCGTTGAGTGCTTGTCGAACAGTCGAAGCGCCGCCGGCGATGTCCACGCCGTTGCCGTTGGCGGTTTCGAGCGCCTGAGCGTAGGCGGCGTCGAAGCCCTCGGTGACGAAATGGAAGGTGGTCCCGCCCTCCATCTCGATCGGTTCGCGGGCGTAGTGGGTGAGCACGAAGACCGGGGCGTGGTACGGCGGCTCGGGTCCCCACCATCCGTCCCACGCCTCGTTCCACTCACCTCGGATCGGCCCGAACATGTTTCGGCCCATGACGTAGGCGCCGCGAGGGCGCATGAGCCATCCGTTGGCTGTCTCGTCGGCGTCGGTCGCGCGCGGGTCGCCGACATGCCAAGCGTGCAGCTCGATGCCACGCTTGCCCAGCCCATCGGCCAGGCTCTGATCGGGTCCGGCGACGAAGCCGTCGAGCGAGATCGACATGTGGCAGGTGGTGTCGGACATCGGCATCCCTCCAGGAGCAGTTGCGGGTTGCAAGTAGTAGGCGTCACCGTAGCAGGTACGGTCGCGCGGCCCGAGGAATCACTTCGCTGTGGCTGTGGCGACTACAACCTGACTCTCAAGAAGAAGCCCGGACGCCAGCTGGGTCAGATCAGCACCAGAATTCGGTCAGCTGCTCGGCGAGGGCTCGGCCTTGGTCGTGGCCTCCTCGCGCGGCCGGCAGACGCGTCGACGGATCCAACGCATTGGCGTTGAACACGTCACCCGCGCGGGCATCCGGAAAGACGGACTCGACCCGGCTGCCCCCTGCGTGTAGTTCTTCGACTTGGGTTGCGAGATCCATGCCCCACTCCCCCGGCATCCGCGACCTGCCGCCGAACGGTGACAGCACCAGTACACGTCCGTATCCAGCCGCCAGGTCGGCGTTCTCGCTGCGTCGATAGCCGC